>CAZUYO010000067.1:0-11454 GCA_964624725.1 uncultured Thermodesulfobacteriota bacterium | reverse complement strand
CCTGGACCCGGGGCGCGCGCCCGGCCGGGCCCCGGCCGGGCCCCGCCCCGAACCCCACGTTTCTCGCCACCCTGCGGCCCCTGCCCCCCGACCTCGCCCGCCGCCGGGCCGAGGGGGTGGAGGCCCGCACCGTCTCCCAGCCCCTCCGGGCCCGGGGGCTGGCCATGCAGGGGCACAAGACCCTGGCCTACCTGGGGAGCGTCTGGGCCCTGGGCCGGGTGCCCGGGGGCGCCGAGCCCCTCCTCCTGACCACCGAGGGGCACCTGGCCGAGGGGGCCACCTCGAACCTGTTCTGGGTGCGGGACGGCGTGTGCCACACCCCCCACCCCGACACCGGCTGCCTGCCGGGGATCGCGGCGAGGGTGGCGCGGGAACGGGCCGCCGCCCTCGGCCTCGAGGTGCGCGAGGGGTTCTACGAGCCCGGGCACCTGGCCCAGGCCGACGAGGCCTTCCTCACGAACTCGGTGGTGGAGATCGTTCCCCTGGTGGCCCTGGACGGCCGGGCCGTCGGGGCGGGCCGCCCCGGCGCCGTGACCCGCCGCCTTCAGGAGGCCTACGCCGAGGCCGTGCGGCGGGAAGGGGGCGCGCCGTGACCCGGGTCGCGGTGGTCTCGGCCCCGGACTACGCGTCGGCCCGGGCGGCGCTGGAGCGGGCCCTCGGGCTTCTCGGGGGCGCCGGGGCCTTCGCCAAGGCCGGGGAGACCGTGCTCGTCAAGCCCAACCTGCTCGCGGCCCGGCGGCCCGAAACGGCCGTCACGACCCACCCGGCCGTGGTGGAGGCGGCCCTGGGCATCCTCGGGGACCTGGGGGCCCGGGCCGTGGTGGGGGACTCCCCCGGGTTCGGCTCGGCCCGGCGGGTCGCCGAGGTCTCGGGGGTGGCCGAGGTGTGCCGCCGCCACGGGGTGCCGGTGATCGATCTGGGCCAGGGTCCGGTGGCCGCCGCCCGGGGGCGGGTGTACCGGGAACTGGCCCTCGCGGCCACGGCCCTCGAGGCCGACCGGGTGTGGAATCTCGCCAAATGGAAAACCCACACCATGATGGGGCTCACCCTGGGGGTGAAGAACCTGTTCGGCTGCGTGCCCGGCCGCCGCAAGGTCCGGCTCCACTTTCGCGCCGGGAAATCCGCCGACACCTTCGCCCAGCACCTCCTCGACGTGGAGCACGCGGTCGGGCCGGCCCTCACCGTGCTCGACGGGATCGTGGCCATGGAGGGCCCCGGGCCGGGCCGGGGAACGCCGGTGGCCCGACACCTTCTCCTGGCCTCGGCCGACGCCCCGGCCCTCGACTGGGTGGCAACCCGGCTGTCCGGGTTCCGGCCCGACGAGGTGCCCACCGTGGCCGTGAGCCTCCGGACCGGCCGGGTCGACCCGGCCCGGGTCGAGGAGGCGGGGGACCCCGCCCGGCCCCTGCGGTTCCGACCGGCCCCCGGCAGCCCCTGCGACTGGCCCCTGCCCCGGCCCCTGCGCCACCTCCTCCGGGCGGTCGCCGCGCCGCTCCCGACCTTCGACCCGGTGACGTGCACCGGGTGCGGGGTTTGCGCCCGGAACTGCCCGGCCCAGGCCCTCCGGCCCGGCCGCCCCCCGGCGTTCTCGCCCCGGCAGTGCATTCGGTGCTACTGTTGCCAAGAACTTTGCCCCGAAGGGGCGGCACGGGTGCCCCGCCGGGGACTGCGTTCGCTCGTTTCCGAACTGGGGAGGAGGAAGGCGCGATGAGGGGCATTTTCGTGGGGATCGATGTGGGGGGCACCCACACCGACGGGGTGGCCGTGGAGGAAGGGCGGGTCGTGCACAAGGTCAAGGTCCCCACCCACGGGGACCTGCGGGAGTGCACCCTGGACGCCCTGGAGGCGCTGCTCGATGGCATCAACCCCCGGTCGGTGCGGCGGGTGGTGCTGAGCACCACCCTGGTGACGAACGCCGTGGCCCAAGGCGACCTCGAGCCCACCGGTACCCTGATCACGGCCGGACCGGGCATCTCGCCGCGACTGCTGGCCCTGGACGACCGGTTCCGGGTGGTGCCCGGGGCCATCGACCACCGGGGCCGGGAGATCGTGCCCCTGGGGGAGGCCGAGGCCGAGCGCTGCCTCGAGGAGTTCGCCGAGGCCGGGATCCGGGTGCTGGCGGTGGCCGGCAAATTTTCCACCCGGAACCCCGGCCACGAGCGGCGGCTCCTCGAACTGGCCGGAGACCGATTCGAGTTCGTCGCCCTCGGCCACCAGGTGGCCGGCACCCTGAACTTCCCCCGGCGCATCGCCACGGCCTATCTGGCGGCCGGCGTCTGGCGGCTGCACCGCACCTTCGTGGCCTCCATGACCGACGCCCTGCGCCGGTTCAGCGTGCTCGCCCCCCTGTACCTCCTGCGGGCCGACGGCGGAACCCACGCGGCCCGGACGCTCGCGAACCCGGCGGAGACCGCGCTGTCCGGGCCCGCCGCGAGCGCCCTGGGGGCCCTGGCCCTGGACGCGGTGGAGGCCGACACCGTCGGTCTGGACGTCGGGGGCACCACCACGGACCTGTGCCTGTTTACCGCGGGCTCCCCGCTCCTGGAACCCCAGGGGGCCACCATCGGCCCGTACCGGACCCAGATCCGCGCCCTGTTCACCCGCTCCGCGCCGGCCGGCGGCGACAGCTGGGTCCGGGTGGAGGAGGGGCGGATCCGGATCGGGCCGCGTCGGTTCGGCCCGCCCGCGGCCCTCGGGGGAACCCACCTCACCCCCACGGACGCCCTGGTGGTCCTGGGCCGCGCCGTGGGCGACCGCGGCCGCGCCCTCGAGGCCCTGGCCCCGCTCGCCGAGGCCCTGGGCGCGACCCCCGAGGAGGCCGCCCGGCGGATCCTGCGGGCGTGGGGCCGGGCGATCGCGGAGGCCGTGGCCCGGATGCTCGACGAGGTGAACGCCCGGCCCGTGTACACCCTCCACGAACTTCTCGAGGGGCACCGGGTGCGCCCCCTCCGGGTTCTCGCCGTGGGCGGTCCGGCCCGGGCGCTCGCCCCCTACGTGGAGGAGGCCCTGGACCTTCCGGTCACGGTGCCCAACCACTTCGACGTGGCCAACGCCGTGGGCGCGGCGGTGGCCCGGGTGAACGCCGAGGTCCACGGCATCGCCGACACGGCCCGGCGGTACCTGTCGCTCCCCGAGGTCGGGGGATACGAACAGATCCCGGCCGGGTTCACCATGGCGGACCTCCAGGCCCGGGCCACCGAGGCCCTGCTGGCCGCGGCCCGGGCCCGGGGGGAACTCGATCCCGCGGCCGCCGTGGACGTGACCGACGTGGAGAGCTTCAACGTGATCGAGGGGTTCACCACGGTGGGGCGGATCCACCGGCTCCGGGCCCAGATCCGGCCGGGGATCCTGTTCCGGGTCGATTGAAGGAGGAGGCACCATGAGGCTCCAGGCCCCCCAAAGAACGGGCGTCGTGTTCTTCCCGGCCTTCGACTGGGCCATCGACCCCACCCACCCCGAGCGGGAGGAGCGGCTCCTCTACACCCGGGACCAGCTGTTCGAGGAGGGGATGTTCGACATCGACGGCATCGTGGAGTTCCCGCCCCGGGTCGCCGACCTGGCCGACCTGGAGCGGGTGCATACCGGGGTGCCGGATCTCCGCGGGCATGTGAGCCCCTCCCACCTCGTGTCGGCCGGGGGGGCCATCGAGGCGGCGGTGCGGGTCATGGAGGGCGAGGTGGAGCGGGCCTTCGCCCTGGTGCGCCCCCCGGGGCACCACGCCCGGCGGGTGGTCCACGGCCTCCGGGGGTTTTGCGTCGTGAACATCGAGGCCGCGATGATCGAGCACCTGCGGCGGCGCTACGGGGACCTCCGGGTGGCCATCGTGGACACCGACTGCCACCACGGGGACGGCACCCAGGACATCTACTGGAACGACCCCGACACCCTGTTCATCTCGATCCACCAGGACGGCCGCACGCTCTATCCGGGCACCGGGTTCCCCGACGAGTTCGGGGGGCCCAACGCCTACGGCACCACGATCAACGTGCCCCTGCCGCCGGGCACCACCGACGACGGACTCCTGCACGTGATCGACCACCTGGTGCTCCCGGTGCTGGAGGAGTGGAAGCCCGACCTCATCGTGAACTCGGCCGGCCAGGACAACCATTTCACCGACCCCATCACGGACATGGCCATCACGGCCCAGGGCTACGCCACCCTCACCCGGCGGCTCCGGGCCCACGTGGCCGTGCTGGAGGGGGGCTACTCGGTGCAAAGCGCCCTGCCCTACGTGAACACCGGGATCCTCCTGGCCATGGCCGGGCTCGACACCAGCGCCGTGGTGGAACCCGATTACCAGCCCGGGCTCCTGCGCATGGGGGAGCGGGCCCGGCAGTACGTGGAGCGGCTGAGCGAGCTCCTGCTCGAAAAGTTCCGGCGCCGGGACGAGCTGCGGGCCCAGGCCGTGCGGGGCCGGACCCACCTCGAGGAAACGCGCAGCGTTTTCTACGACGGCGCGGGCATCCGGGAGCAGCAGCGCGAACGCGTCCGGGTGTGCGACGACTGCGCCGGGGCCGTGGTGCTCGAAAGCTGGGAGCGGCCCGCGGACAAGATCCTGCGGGTCGAGATCCCCCGCCACGCCTGCCCCGCCTGTCGGGCCGAGGCCGAGGACGCCTTCCACCGGGCCTCGACCGACGCGTACCTTCTGGTGGAGCTCCTCGACCGGCCCCACGACCGCGTCGAGCGAAAGCGCCGCGCCGGCTAGGTCCCGGCTCCCCCCGGGGCGCGGGCGCACCCCGGGGGGAGCGCTCCGCGGCCTACTTGTGGCAGGCCGAGCACTTCGTGGGGGCCTCGGCGGCCTTGGCCTGGATCACGGCCTTGTGGCACGAGCGGCACACCTCGTGAAAGAGGTTCTTGACCTTCCCCGCCCCGCCGACCGCCTCGAGCATCCGGTCGGCCGTCTTGCACGACAGGCACGAACCGGCCTCCTCGGGGGTCTTGGCGGTGTGGTGGCACGCGGCGCAGGTGAACCCGTCCTCGTAGGGAAATCGGGAGTACGCCTGCAGGCCCTTCAGGTACTCCTCGGCGTGTTTGCGGTGGGGAAACCCCGGAACCGCCTTCACGTCCTTGGGCAGCCCGGCCACCTCGGGGTGTTTCGTCTGGACGTTGAGGTCCAGGGTTTCCGGCACGGGGGCCGGGTCGGCCGCCGGCGCCGGGGAGCCCGCGAGACAGACGGTTGCAAGGAGAGCCAGTACGGTGAGTCGTTTCATGGTCGTTCCTCCTGTGGGGTATGGGGGGGTTCGGCGCCGCGGCGTGGCGCCTTCGGCCGCGGCCACACCTCCCCTATACGGCCCCGCGCGGCGTTTCGCCATCCACATCGGGCCCCATGCCACCCGATGTCGGGCCGCCGGGAGCCCGGGTCGGCCCGACGTCGGGCCCGTCGGGGCGGCGCCATGACCCGCCCTCCCCCCCCGACCCTGCGCCTCGACGGCGACAAGGTCCGCCGCGTCCGGGAGGCCAAGGGCCTGACCCAGCTCTACGTGGCCGAGGTGGTGGGGGTGAGCGTCGACACCGTGAGCCGGTGGGAGAACAACCGCACGGCCTCGGTCCGCCGGGAGAACGCCGAAGCCCTGGCCCGGGCCCTCGAGGTGGATCTCGCCGAGATCCTTCCCGGGGAGCCGGAGGCCCGGCCCGACGCCCCCGGGCGCCGGGGGGTCCGCTGGGCGGCCGGGGGCGTGGGCGTCGCGGCCGTTGTCCTCGGGGTCGCCTGGTGGCTCTGGGGGGCGAACGGCCCGGTTCGGGCCTGGCGGGACCTCTCCCCCTACTGCCCCCCCGGTTCCCGGATCCCGGTGCGGATCGAGGTCGAAACCGGGGCGAAACGGGTGGTGGTGCGGGAGCGGATTCCGCCCGGGTGGCGGTTCGAGGGTTCGGTACCGCCGCCGAGCCAGGGCCCCGGGCCCGACGGCACCGTGCGGTGGATCCTCACGGTTCGGCAGGGGCGCGCCCGCATCGGCTACGTGGTGCGGGCCCCCGAGGGCCCCGAGGGCAGCGCCCACCGGTTCGCGGGCACGGTCGTGGCCGGCCGCCGCGCCTCGCCCCGGCCGATCCGGGGGGAGGGCCGGATCGATCTGGAGTACGTCCACTGGGCCGACCTGGACGCGGACTTCGCCATCTCCGACGCCGAGGTCCTCTCGGCCCTGGAGCGACTCGATGCGGTGGAGGGGCTCGAGCTGTCGACCGAGGATCTCCGGGCGCTGTGGGGCGCGCCGGAGTACGACTGGGACCGGGACCGAGGGGCCTTCGTGACCTCCGGCCCCTCCCACCGGTGAGGCCCCGAGGGGCGCCCCCGCGGCCGCGCCGGCCCGATCCCTTCCTCAGAACACGTTGCCCACGGTGAAGTGCCACACCGTGCGGGGCTCGCCGTCGCGCGGGTCGAGGTTCACCCCCAGGTCCAGGGCCAGGGGACCCACCGGGGTCTCGTACCGGATCCCCGCCCCGGCCCCTTGCCGCAGGTCCCCGAAGTCGGGGGGTTCCAGCGCCCGGTTCCAGACGTTCCCCGCGTCCCAGAACCCGGCCAACCCGAACCCCTTCCGCCACCGGTAGCGGACCTCGGCCCGCAGGTTCGCCATGAGGTCGCCGCCCAGGGGCGTCCCGTCGGCCGACCGGGGGCCGATGGCGTCGCGCTGGAATCCCCGCACGCTCCCCCGGCCCCCGAGGAAAAACCGCTTGTTCACGGGAAGCTCGGCGGTGCGCCCCAGGGTGAGGGCGAGCCCGCCCCGGGCCAGGAGGGCCAGGGTGAACCGGCCCGAGGTCCAAAACCCGCTCACGGTTCCCGTGTAGCGCTCGAACTCCACCTCGGACCCCAGCAACGCCGACGCCCATTCGGCCTGCGCCTCGTGGTAGAACCCCGATCGCGGGTTGAACGGGTCGTCCCGGGAGTCCCACGCCACGAACGGCCCCACGGACGACAGAAGATAACTGGTGGTGGGGTCGCCGGCCTCCAGGGCTTCGGGGTTCACGTCGGTCAACCGGTTCTCCTCCAGGGTGTAGGCCAGGGAACCCCGGGCCCGGGGGCCGAACCGGCGCTCCAGGCTTCCCTGGAACGCCACCGAGGTGAGGTTGTACGCATCCAGGTCGGCCGTGCGCCGGATCAGGCTGAGCCGCAGGTCCACCGGGTGGTTGAACAGCCACGGCTCCCGGAAATGGAGACCCAGGGACCGCTCGAGCCGGTCGAAGTCGTACCGCCCCCCCAGGCTCCGGCCGTACCCGCCCAGGTTCCCGTGGGACAGCCCCAGGAACCCCTTCACCCCCTCCTCGGTGCCGTACCCCAGGCCGAACTCGGCAAGCCCGGCGTCCTGCTCCTCCACCCGGACCTCCAGGTCCCGGGTTCCGGCCGGCGCGAGCGTGGGCACCGGCCGCACCTCCGCCCGCTGGAAGAACCCCAGGCGGTAGAGCCTGCGGCGGGTTTCCCTCACCGCCGCCGGGTCCCAGAACCTCCCCGGCTTGAGGGCGAGCTCCCGCCGGATCACCTTGGTCTGGGTCCGGGTGTTCCCCGATACCACGATCTTGCCCACCCGCACCCGGGGGCCGGCCTCCACCCGGATCTCCGCGTCCACGGTGGCCCCGTCGGGCCGCACGACGGTGCGGTAGGTGACCCGCCCTTCCGGGTAGCCCGCCGCCCCGAGGATCCCCACCATCTCCTTCCGGACCGACTCCAGCGCCCCCGGGTCGGCCCAGTCCCCCCGGCGCAGCCGGCCCAGGGCCTCCCGAAAGGGGGCGGGCTCCGTCCCGTCCACCCGCAGCCCGATCTCCCCCCACCGGTACCGGGGGCCCTCGACCACCCGAAGGTCCAGGGTGGCCGCCCCGGTGGGGGCGATCGCCATCTCCTGGAGCTCGATCCGGGCATCCCAGAACCCCTTGGTCGCGTAGTACTCGGCGAGCACCCGCAGATCGCGGTCCAGGGCGTCCCGGGTAAACGGGGGCGGCCGCAGGAGCCCCCCCTGCACCAGGGAGAGGTAGGGCAGGAGGCGCCGCGCGGGGAGGCTGTCGTTTCCGTGGAACCGGACCCGCTTCACGACCACCCGGGGCCCCAACGCCACCACGAACGTGATCACCCGCCCCTCGGGTCCGCCCCCGGCCTGCCGAAACCGCACCGCGGCGTCCCGGTACCCGTCGGCCCGGAGCACCTCGGCCAGGGCGTCCGCCGCCTCCCGGAGCCAGGCGTCGTCCACGGGGCGGCCGTAGCGCTCCTCCAGGGCCCTCCGGAGGCTTCGCTTTCGCTCCTCGGCGACCCCCTCGAACCGAAACCGAACCGGCCGGCCCGCCTCCACCGGAACCCGCAACCGCACGCCCCCCGCCGCGGGTTCGAAGGTCCCGTCCCCGGCCCGGGCCTCGGGGTACCCGTAGCGCCGAAGGAAGGTCACGATCCGGCCGAGCCCCTCCCGCAGGGCCGGCAGGCTCGCCCGGTCGCCGGCTCCGAGCCCCAGGAGCGCTTCGCGCCGCCAGGCCTCCATCGGGAACCCCTCGGGCCACTCGACCCCCACGATCCGCCGGGGTTCGCCGGGGCTCACCGCAAAGCTCACCCGGGCCCACTGGCCCACGCCGTCGGGCCGCACCCGGGGCTCGACCCGGACGTCGGGGAACCCCTCTTCCCGGAACACCCGCTCGATCTCCTCGGCATCGCCCCGCAGCCAGGCCCAGACGACCGGGCGGTCCACCGCGGTGCGAAGCCGGGACCGGGCCCGCTCCCGCACCCGCCGCGGTCCCCCCGCCACCTTCACCGACCGGGCCAGCAGACGGGGCCGCACCACCACCCGAACCGCGACCCCCTCCCCCCGGGCGTCGGCGTGGATCTCCACCTCGCCCACCTCCGTCTTGCGGGCGAGGAGCCCCAGGCCCCGCTCCAGCTCCCGGCGGTCCAGGGGGTTCCCCTCCCGGAGGCCCAGAAGCCGGAGGATCTCCTTGGTGCGGACCCGGGTCGGGTTTTCGACCCGGATCTCGGCCACGAGGGGCTCGCCGGCCCAGGCGACCACGGCGCACCCCAGGAGAACCAGCGCAAGCGCGATCCGCCGGATCATCGGAACGTGAACCGAAACCGCACCTCGCCGCCCAGGGAGCCGGACGACTCGGCCCCTCGGTCGGACCAGGTGCCCAAGAGGGAAATGTGGGGGGTGAACCGGTACTGCACCTCCAGGTCCTGGGCCGCCTCGGCCCCCACCGTGGCCGCGTACCGGGCGTAGAGATCCCGGGTGACGGCCTTGCCGATGGTGACCCGGGGCACCGTGCTCTGGGCCGCCGGGGAGTAGGCCGGGTCGATGTGGAACTGGTCGAACCCCAGGAGTTCCCCGACCCCGGACTCCAGGGTGTCCTGCACCTTCCCGGTGAGAAAACTCGCCGCCTCCGCGGCCGACACCCCCTGCCCCCCGGCCAGGTTCTCGGAGGTGGCCCCCAGGGTCAGCAGCGAGACGATGTCGGTGTGGTCGAGGGGCGGGGTGCTCGACAGGAGCACCTGGTAGTCGTCCAGGGGGCCGGTGATGTCCACGTTGACCTGGTACCCGCTCACCTGCGCCCAGGCGTGGACGTCAAGGAGCGGCTTCGGCCCGGCGTCCCCGAGGAACTCCACCGAACTGCGGCGCATCTCGTAGACGGTGTTCCGGAACCGGACCTCCCCGCCCAACACCTCGATCCGGCCCCAGAGGACCGGCCCCGTGGCCGGCCCCCGCACCCGCAGGTCCGCGGCCAGATCCACCTCGGCCAGGTTGTTCTCCACCCGCAGATCCCGGTCTCCCCGCACCGCGATGTCCAGCGCGATCCCCGAGGTGCCCGTGCGAGCGCTGACCTCCCGGGGCCGGCGTTGGAGCAGATCCAAGAGCATCGTTTTCCAGGAAATCCGGCGGGTGAACCGGAACCGCTCCAGGCGGACCTCCCCCACCACGCGCATGTGGGGGGGCAGCCCGGTCACCAGGAGATCCGCGTCCCCGGCGTACTGCACCCCGAGGGGCTTCTCGTGGGCCACGTCGCGCACCTCGGCCCAGAGCCGCAGGTCGGCCGGCCGGACCCCGTCCAGGCCCATCCGCCCTTCCACGTGGATCCGGCCGGGCCCCAGGGCCGCGTCGAACCATTCCAGGAGGAGCCCCTCCTCCGGGTCGAGGTAGGCCGAGGCCTCGGCCTCGGCGATGGGAAGCCCCAGCCCCCGGATCCGGAACTCGGCCCCCGGGAACACCCGGATCGGCCCCCGGAAGCGGGGGGCCTCCCACGGCCCCACCACCTCCAGATCCGCGAACCCGGTGCCCTCGGCGCCCTCCACGGCCCGGATCCACCGGGCCAGGACCACCAGGTCGCACCGGGCCTTGCCCCGCAGGTTCCACCCCGCGGCGGGGCCGGCGGCGCCCGAGGCGGTAAGGGTGATGCCTTCCTCCCCTTCGAGCCACACCTGATCCAGGTGGAGGGCCCCGTCCTCCCACCGGATCCGCACCGGGCCCCGGTTGCGGAGCCGGAGGGGGTCGAGGCGCACCTCCACCCCGGCCAGATCCGCCTCGGCGGCGAGGTGTCGCGGGTCCGGGCCCCGGGCCGTCAGAACCCCGGTGAGGCGCACCCCAACGTCGGCCGGCCAGACCTCCGGCGCGACCCACCGGCCGGGTTCGAAATCCGAAAGCCGGGCGGTCGCGGCCCATCCGCGGCCGGGCCTCCATCGCGCCTCGGCCTCCATCTGCGCCCCGGCCGCCACCCGGCCCGTGAGCTCCCCCCCGGACCAGGCCGCCTCCACGTCCGCCCCGAAGGGCCGGAGCCGGGGGCCCGCCACCTCCTCCACCCGTCCCTGCCACCGGGCCTCCTCCAGGTCGGTCGCCCGACCCCGGGCCCGCCCCGTCCCGGTCAGGCGCCCCCCCCAGGGGGCGGGGAGCCACGGCCCCAGATCCCACCCCGAGGCGGAAACCTCGGCCTGCCACGCGAGCCCTTCCCACCCCAGAACCCGGACCGTCGCGGAAAGCCCCTCGGCCCGAACCCGCCCCTCGGGGCCGGACGGCCCCTCCGTCACCTCGGCCTTGCCGTCGGGCACCGACCGCCCCCCCCGCAGCCGAACGCCCCGCCAGTTCAGGTCCGCCCCCAGGGACGCCAACGCCTCCCAGGGCCGCTCGCCCAGGGCGGTTTCCAGGGACGCCGTCGCGCGGAACTCCCCGGCGAGGGTGCCCTCCTCCACGCCGGGAACGGCTCGCGCGAGGGGGAGCGAGGCGGCCGATACCCGCAGCTCCACCGGCCATCCCGCCTCGCCCGACACCAGCCCCTCGGCCTGCGCCGTGAGCTCGGGGGCCTGTGCGGCGAACCGCACCCCCGCCCCCCGGCCGTCCAGCCGAAGCCGCACCGGCCCCAGGTCCCGCCCCAACACCGAGACGCGGGCCGCCCCCCCGTCCCAGGCGAGCTCCCAGGCGCGCGGCGGCGCGCCGAACCGCCCCGCGACCCGTCCCTCTCCGGAGAGGGCGCCCACCCGAACGGCCTCCGGAACCCGGCCGCCGAGCC
>CAZUYO010000066.1:0-11495 GCA_964624725.1 uncultured Thermodesulfobacteriota bacterium | reverse complement strand
GGACCGAAGTTATTTCGAAGGAGCGGATGCGCGATAGACGCCGGGGGGGCTTGGCCTTCCAGCTTTCCAGCCTCCTAGCGTCCCAGCATCCCAACGTCCCAACGTTCAAACGGTGACCATGCTCTTGGGCCTTCTCTCCGACACCCATCTCGCCGAGCCGGACGACCGGCTCGAGGCCCTGCTTCGGGGCCCCCTGGGGCCGGCCGAGGTGCTCCTCCACGCCGGCGACCACACGGGGCCGGCCGTGGTGGATTACCTGGAGTTCGTGGAGCCCCGGCCCTACCACGGGGTGCTGGGGAACATGGACGGCCCGGGCCTGGGGGGGCGCCTGCCGCCCACCCGGGTCCTGGAGCTCGGGGGCTGCCGGGTGGGCCTGGTGCACGGATGGGGGCCGCCCGCCGGGCTCGCCGAGCGGGTGGCCGAGGTGTTCCGGAACGAGGGCGTCCAGCTCGTGGTGTTCGGCCACAGCCACGCCGCCGAGGACCGGACGATCGGGGGGGTGCGGTTCGTGAACCCCGGCTCGGCCTTCGACCGCCGGTGGGCCCCCCGGCGCACCGTGGCCCTGGTGGAGGTGGGGCCGGGCGGGGTGGGGCGGGTGGAGTTCGTGGAGGTGCCCGAGTGACCCGGAAGCTCCTTTGGGCCCCGTGGCGGATCGAGTACATCCGGGGCCCCAAGCCCGAGGGGTGCGTGTTCTGCTCGGCGCTCGCCGCGGGGGACGACCGGGCCCAGCTCGTGCTGCGCCGGGGCGAGCGGTGTTTTGTCATCCTGAACCGGTACCCGTACAATGCCGGCCACCTCATGGTGCTCCCCCAGCGCCACGTGGGCGGGATGGAGGACCTCACGGCCGACGAGGCCGCCGAGCTCTGGGCCCTGGCCGTGGAGGCCAAGGGGGTGCTCCAGGAGGCGCTTCGGCCCGACGGGTTCAACGTGGGCCTGAACCTCGGCCGGGCGGCCGGCGCGGGGGTGGCCGAGCACCTCCACCTTCACATCGTCCCCCGGTGGGTGGGCGACACGAACTTCCTGCCGGTGTTGGACGACGTCCGGGTCGTGAACCAGTACCTCGGCGACCTCTACGACGAGCTCCGGCGGAACTGGCCCGCCGGGGCCCCGAGTTCCTGAACCCCTTCTGCCGGGAGGCGTGTGCATGCTTCGGTTCCTGAAACGGGTGGTCCTTGCCGCGGTGATCGTGGCCGTGGCCCTGGTGGCGATCCAGCCCGAAAACCTCCAGGCCCTGGGCCAGACCATCCAGTTCCACGTGAAGCTCTGGGACCTGTGGCACCTCTACTCGACGCCGCCGTTCCCGGTGGCCCTGCTGTTTGGCGCCTTTTTCCTCCTGGGGCTCCTCGTGGCCGGGTTCCACGGGGTCTTCGAGCGCCTGGCCCGGCGGGCCGAGGTGCGAAAGCGCGACCGGCGCATCCGGGAGCTCGAGGCCGAGGTGGAGGCGCTTAAGAAACAGCTCGCCGAGGTCCGGCCCCCGGCCGAGCCGCCGGCCCCGGCCGCCCCGGTCAAGGAATCCCCTCCCGCGGTGCCCCCGCCCGCCGAGGACGAACCCACCCTCTAGCCCGGAACCGCCATGCCGGCCGTCCCCGCCCCCAAGGCTCCCGGTGCCGCCAAGCTCACCCCGATGATGCGGCAGTACCTGGAGCTCAAACAGGCCCACCCCGACTGCATCCTGCTCTTTCGTCTCGGCGACTTCTACGAGATGTTCTTCGAGGACGCCGAGGTGGCGAGCCGGGAGCTCGAGATCACCCTCACCAGCCGCGAGAAGGGCGAGAACGCCGTGCCCATGTGCGGGGTGCCCTGGCACTCGGCCAAGGGCTACATCGCCCGGCTCGTGGAGCGCGGGTACAAGGTGGCGATCTGCGAGCAGGTGGAGGATCCCCGGGAGGCCAAGGGGATCGTGCGCCGGGAGGTGGTGCAGGTCATCACCCCGGGCCTCGTGACCGACACCGAGATGATCGAGGCCAAGGAGGCCCAGTACCTCGCGGCCGTGGTGCCGGGCCGGCGCGCCGTGGGGTTCGCCTACGCCGACGTGACCACGGGCGCGTTCCGGATCGGGGAGGTCCGGACCTGGGAGGAGCTGGCCGACGAACTGGGCCGCATCGGCCCCCGGGAGGTCCTGGTGCCCGACGCCGAGGAGGTGCCGGCGGCCTGGCCCCGGGGCGTCGAGGTGACCCCCCGGCCGGCCGAGGAGTTCGACCGGCGGCGGGCCCGCAAGGCCCTGCGGGAGCACCTGGCCGGGGCCGACCTGGCCGGCTACGGGGTGGACGACCTGGGGGAGGGCATCCGGGCGGCGGCCGCCGTGCTGGCCTACGTGGCCGCCAACTACCCGAGCGCGCTCGCGAACCTGCGGGACGTGGGCCGCCACGCCTCGGGGGCCCATCTCGTGCTCGACGAGACCACCCTCCGGAACCTCGAGGTGTTCACCACGATTTCCGGGGGCCGGCGCGAGGGCACCCTGGTGCACCTGTTGGACCGCACCCGCACCCCCATGGGCGGCCGGTGCCTGCGGGAGTGGGTGGCGTTTCCCCTGCGGGACGTCGAGGCGATCCGCCGCCGCCAGGAGGCCGTGGGGGAACTCGTGCGCCGGGGCGACACCCGCCAGCGGATCCGGGAGGCCCTGAAGCAGGTCTACGACGTGGGCCGGCTCGCCGGAAAGGTGGCCATGGGCACCGCGAACGCCCGGGATCTGGTGGCGCTGCGGTCGTCCCTGGAGACGCTGCCCGCCCTCGCCGGGCTCCTGGAGGACGCCGATGCCGGGCTCCTGCGGGACCTGGGGGCCGATCTGGGCCCCCTGCCCGAGCTCACCGACCTTCTCGCCCGGGCCCTGGTGGACGACCCGCCCGTGGTTCTGACCGAGGGCGGTCTCCTGCGGGACGGGTTCGACCCCGAGCTCGACGAGCTGCGGCTCATCCAGCGGGACGGCCGGGGCTGGATCGCGGCCCTCCAGGCCCGGGAGCGGGAGCGCACGGGGATCGGGTCGCTCAAGATCGGGTTCAACAAGGTGTTCGGGTACTACATCGAGGTGACCCGGGCGAATCTCCACCTGGTGCCCCCCGAGTACGAGCGCCGTCAGACCCTGGCGAACGCCGAGCGGTTCGTGACCCCGGAGCTCAAGGAGATGGAGGCCAAGGTGCTGGGGGCCGAGGACCGGGCCAAGGCCCTGGAGTACCGGAGGTTCCTGGAGCTCCGGGACGAGGTGGCCGGGCACCTGGAGGCACTCCAGACCCGGGCCCGGGCCTTGGCCGTCCTCGACACGGTGGCGGCCCTGGCCGAGGTGGCCGTGGAGCGCGGGTACGTGTGCCCCCGGGTCCACGAGGGGTTCGCCCTCGAGATCCGGGGCGGCCGGCACCCCGTGGTGGAGGCCGCGCTCCAGGGGGAGCGGTTCGTGCCCAACGACCTCGTCTTGGACGAGGACCAGCATCTGGCGATCATCACCGGGCCCAACATGGCCGGGAAATCCACGATCCTCCGGCAAACGGCGCTCATCGTGCTCCTGGCGCAGATGGGGTCGTTCGTGCCGGCCGAGTCGGCCGCGGTGGGGCTCGTGGACCGGATCTTCACCCGGGTGGGGGCCTCGGACGACCTGTCCCGGGGCCGGTCCACCTTCATGGTGGAGATGACCGAGACCGCGAACATCCTCCACAACGCCACGCCCCGGAGCCTCGTGGTCCTGGACGAGATCGGCCGCGGCACGTCCACCTTCGACGGGCTCTCCATCGCCTGGGCCGTGGCCGAGCACATCCACGACCTGGGGTGCCGGACCCTGTTTGCCACCCACTACCACGAGCTCACCGACCTGGAGCGCACGCTCAAGGGCGTGCGCAACTTCAACGTGGCCGTGAAGGAGTGGGAGGGCCGGGTCATCTTCCTGCGGCGGCTCGTGGAGGGCGGGGCGAGCCGGTCCTACGGGATCCAGGTGGGCCGGCTCGCGGGGCTGCCCGAGGCCGTGGTGGACCGGGCCGGCGAGATCCTCCGGAACCTGGAGGAGGGGGAGCTCGACGAGGGCGGCCGGCCCCGGCTCGCCCTGTCCCACCGGGTCGGGGCCCGCGCGCCGGCTCAGCAGCTCGACCTCTTTGCCGCGGCCCGGGAGCGCCGGCTCACCGGGTTCGCCCGGGAGGTGGCGGCGGTGGAGGTGGAGCGGTTGACCCCGGTGGAGGCCCTGGTGCGGCTCGACGAGCTCCGGGCCCGGGCCCGGGAGCTCCTGGCCCGGGAGGCAAAGGAATGAGGCGGTTCGGCCGGTGGGCGGCGGCCCTTTTCCTCGCCCCGGCCCTGGCGGCGGCCTCGCCGGTGCCGGCGGTGATCGAGGCGTACCTCCACCAGCGGGAGGGGGACGCCGAGGCTGCGCTCCGGAGCCTCGAGGCCGCCCTCGACGAGGACCCGGCGTCGGCGTATCTGCGGGCGGAGATCGCCCGGACGCTGGCCCGGGAGCGCCGCTACGGCGAGGCCCTGGCCGTGGTGGACGAGGGGCTCGCCCGCCGCCCGGGGCACCCGGAGCTTCTGCTCCTTCGGGCCCAGCTCCTCCAGGTCATGAACCGAAGCGCCGAGGCGGCCCAGGCCGCGGCCGAGGCCGCCCGGGGCGGCGCGGGCGACCGGGCCTACGACCTGGCCGTCCGGATCCACGAATCCCAGGGGAGCCTGGAGGAGGCGGCGGAGCTGGCGGCCCGGTGGGCCGAGGCGTCCGGTTCGGCCGACGCCTGGTTCGCGCGCGGGCGCCTCCTGGCCCGCCTGGGCCGGGCCGAGGAGGCCCGGGCCGCCCTTCGCCGGGCCCTCGACCGGGACCCCAACCACCGGGCGGCCCTCCGGGCCCTGGCGGCGCTCGAGGCCGAGGCCGGAAACGCCGCGCAGGCCGAGGCCCTCTACCGCCGGGTGATCGAGGCGAACCCCCACGACGTGGAGGCCCGGTTCCGGCTGGGCCAGGTGCTCCTCAAACAGGGCCGGGTGGACGAGGCCCTGGAGGTGTTCGAGGCGGCCGAGCGCTGGAGCGGGGGGGACCCGTCGCTCCGGTTCCGGCTGGGGATCCTGCTCCTCCAGGAGGACCGGCCGGCCGAGGCCGAGACCGTGTTCCGCACCATGGCCCAGGCCCACGGCGAGGACCCCCGGGCCTGGTACCTCCTGGGGGTGAGCCTGCTGGCCCAGGAGAAGTACGCCGAGGCCCTGGAGGCCTTCGAGAAGGTGCCCGAGGACGCGGCCGAGTACCCCGACGCCCTGGTCCGCCGGGCCATCGCGCTCGAAAGCCTCGACCGGCCGGACGAGGCCCGGGAACTCCTGGAGGGCTGGCTCGCCGAGCACCCCGACGACGAGGAGGTCACCCTGGCGCTCGCCGGGTTCTGGGAGGACCGGGGGGAGTTCCGCCAGGCCGCCGACGTGCTGGAGGCCTACCTGGCCGGGCACGAGACCCGCAACCACCGGGTCTACTTCACCCTCGGGGTCCTCTACGACAAGATGAAGGACTGGCAGCGGAGCGTCGAGTACATGAAGCGCTCCCTGGAGCTCAACCCCGACGACCCCCACGCCCTCAACTACCTCGGGTACACCTACGCCGAGAAGGGCATCCACCTGGAGGAGGCCGAGCGGCTGATCCGGAAGGCCCTGGAGCTCAAACCCGGCGACGGGTTCATCACCGACAGCCTCGGGTGGGTCTACTACCAGCAGGGCCGGTACGAGGAGGCGGCCGAGACCCTCCGGAAGGCCCTGGAGGCCCAGCCCGAGGACCCGATCATCTGGGATCACCTGGGCGATGCCCTGCGCAAGCTCGGCCGCACCGACGAGGCCCGGGAGGCCTACCGCAAATCCCTGGAGTTCGCCCCCGACTCCGAGGCGGTCCGCCGCAAGCTGGAGGAGCTCGAGTGACCCGGCGCGCCCTGGGGCTCGTGCTCGTCTTGGCCCTGGCCGCCTGCGGCCCCCGGTTCGTGCGGCCGGGGGCGGGGCCGGCCCGGGATCCGACCCCCTGGGTCGAGCGCCTCGGGGCCCTCGACCGCGCGCCCGGTCGGCTGCGGCTGGCCGGGCGGTTTCGTTCGGGCCCCCTGGGAAGCGCCCGGTTCGGGGCGGCCGTGGCCGAAGGGGAGGGCCTTCGGCTTGACGCCGCGGCCGGGCCCTTCGGTACCGCGGTCCTGTCGCTCGGGTGCCGGGGGGACCGGTGCCTCGCCTACCTCCCGGCCGAGCGTCGGGCGGTGGAGCTCGACTCCGGGGGGCTGTGGTTCGCCCGGATCCTCCTGGGCCGGGTGCCCCGTGTGGGGCGGCCGGTCGGGGCCTGGGAGACCCCGGAGGGGGGGGCCGTGCTCGTCTTCGCGGGCCCGGACGGCTGGACCGAGGAGGTGGAGTGGGAGCCGGGGGCCGACCGGCCGGCCCGGGCCCGGTTCCTCCGGGACGGCCGGGTCGAGGCCGAGCTCTCCTGGGACGGCCGGGTCGCCGGGGCCGATTTTGGGTACCCCGCCCACATCCGACTGAAGCTTCGGGAACCCTCTGCCGATTATGTACTGGAGGTTGAACGGGTGGAGCCCGCGGCCCAGATCGATCCCGAGCTCTTCGGGCTTCGGCTGCCGCCGGGCGTGCGCGTGGAACGGCCGGAGGAGACCGAAGCGTGGAAACCAACCCGAACGCCGCTGTGGTGGAGGGCGCCCCCGGGCTAGACCCCACGGAACCCCATGATCCCCAGGGGCTCATGGGCCGCCGGGACTTCCGGGTCCTGGTGGTGGACGACTCGCCCGGGCTCCGGCGGGAGGTCCTCGACCTGCTCGACCGGGTGGACTTCGTGGCCGCGGCCGACGAGGCCGGCAACGGGCTCGAGGGGTTCAAGAAGGCCCTGGCCTCGCCCCCGGATCTCGTGCTCTGCGACCTCGTGATGCCCACGGTGGACGGGTTCAAGTTCCTGGGGCTCGTCCGGGCGCGGCCGGAACTCCGGGACGTGCCGGTGATCCTGCTGACCGGCGAGACCGACGTGGACACCAAGATCCGGGGCCTGGAGCTCGGCGCGAGCGACTACGTCACCAAGCCCTTCGACGGCGGCGAGCTCCTGGCCCGGATCAAGGTCCAACTCAAGATCAAGGCCCTCCAGGACGCCCTCAAGGCCTCCAACGAGCAGCTCCGGCGCCTGTCCTCCACCGATCCCCTCACGGGTCTCTACAACCGCCGCTATTTCATGGGCGTGCTGGAAACCGAGTTCGAACGCACCGACCGGTACGGCACCCCCCTTTCCTTCGTGATGTTCGACATCGACCACTTCAAGCGCCTCAACGACACCTACGGCCACCAGGCCGGGGACGACGTGCTCCGGGAGATGGGCCGGGTGGTGCGGGAGGCCATCCGGGCCTCGGACGTGCCGGGCCGGTACGGCGGCGAGGAGTTCTGCGTGCTCCTGCCCCATACCGAGGTGGAGGGCGCCGCCGAGTTCGCCCGGCGGCTCCGGCTCACGGTGGAGAACCACCCGTTTCCCGCCCAGGGGGAGGTGCTGCGGGTCACCGCGAGCTTCGGGGTGGCGGCGTGTCCCTCCGCCGAGGTGCACCGGGCCCAGGACCTGATCGGGCTGGCCGACGAGGCGCTCTACCGGGCCAAACACGAAGGCCGAAACCGCGTGGTGGTGAGGAAGCCATGAACTGCCCCCAATGCCGACACGTGAACGCCCCCGAACGAAACTTCTGCGGGAACTGCGGGTTCGCCCTGGCCTCGTTCTGCCCCCGGTGCGGGTTCCGGAACCTCTCGACCGACCGGTTCTGCGGCGGGTGCGGGGGGGCGATGGCCGCCGCCCAACGGCAGGCGGAACCGGCCCCGCAGCCCGCGGCGGCGACCCCGCCCGCATCGTCGTCCCCGCCGCCCGCCGACGACGGGGCCCTGGCCGAGCTCCTCCAGGCGGCCGAGGAGGCCACCCGGGCGGCGGAGGAGCCCGAGGACGTGCGGGTGAGCCAGGACGACATCGACGCCCTGTTCGGAGAGTAGGCCGTGACCCAGGCTCTGCCCAAGAAAGTGGAGGCCCGGCTGGGCCAGCTCCTGGTCGAGGACGGGGCGCTCTCCCCGGAGGAGCTCGAGCAGGCCCTCGCCGAGCGCCAGCACCGGGGGCTTGCCGGAAAGCCCCTGGGCAAATTCCTGGTGGAGGCGGGGTACGTCAAGGAGAAGGAGTTTCTCCAGGCCCTGGGCCGCCAGTTCAACCTGGCCGTGATGGACCTGGAGGACGTGGAGATCCAGGACGACCTCACGGCCGAGGTGCCGGCCGAGTTCTGCCGCAGGCACCGGGTGATCCCGCTCTTTGCCATCGGCGACGAGGTCACCGTGGCCGTGGCCGACCCCACGAAGATCGAGGTCATCGATCTCGTCTCCGGCATGCTCAAGCGCCCGATCCAGCCGGTGCTCGCGAGCGAGACCCAGGTGCTCCAGGCGATCCACGCCCACTACCAGGACGACGGCGACGAGGACGAAGAGGGGGAGCGGGACGACTTCGTCACCCTGAGCCGGCTCGACGTGGACTCCGGGGGCGAGGGCGTCGACATCGAGAGCCTCCGGCGGGCCGGCGAAGAGGCCCCGATCGTCAAGCTCGTGGACAAGGTGCTGAAGCTCGCCGTGCGGGAGGGCGCGAGCGACATCCACATCGAGCCCGGCGAGGAAAACCTTCTCGTACGGTTCCGGATCGACGGGGTGCTCCAGAAGCGGTTCGCGTTCTCGGTGCGGCTCGCCCCCGCCGTGGTGAGCCGGATCAAGATCCTCTCCGATCTCGACATCTCGGAGCGGCAGCGGCCCCAGGACGGCCGGATCCAACTCAAGATGGGGGAGCGGGAGCTCGAGTTCCGGGTGAGCGTGCTGCCGGTCTATTACGGCGAGAAGGTGGTCATGCGGATCCTCGACCGGGCCAGCGTGCGGGTGCGGCTCGAGGACCTGGGGTTCTCCCCCCGGAACCTGGAGATCTTCACGTCCCTGATCCGCCAGCCCAACGGGATCGTGCTCGTCACCGGGCCCACGGGGAGCGGGAAATCCACCACCCTCTACGCGGCCCTGAACGCCATCAACTCCATCGAGAAGAACATCGTCACGGTGGAGGATCCGGTGGAGTACCAGATCCCGCTGATCAACCAGGTGGGCGTGAACCCCAAGCGGGGCCTCACCTTCGCCGGCGCCCTGCGCTCGATCCTCCGGCAGGACCCCGACATCATCATGATCGGCGAGATCCGCGACCCCGAAACCGGCCAGATCGCCGGCGAGGCGGCCCTCACCGGGCACCTGGTGCTCTCGACCCTCCACACCAACGACGCCCCGAGCGCGGTGACGCGGCTCGTGGAGATGGGGGTGGCCCCGTTCCTGCTGGCCCCGACGCTCCTGGGCGTTCTGGCCCAGCGGCTCGTGCGGCGGATCTGCCCCCAGTGCAAGGCGCCCTACGACCCCAAGCCGGCCGAGATCGCCGAGGCCGGGGCCGAGGCCCTGGTGGGCAAGGTGACCTTCTACAAGGGGAAGGGCTGCGGGTACTGCGGGGGCACGGGATACCGGGGGCGGACCGGGATCCACGAGGTGCTCAAGGTGGACGAGGCGATCCGGGAGCTCATCCTGGAGAAGGCGAGCACGGGCCAGATCCGGCGGGCGGCCTACGCCACGGGCCTGCGGGATCTCCGGTTCGACGGGCTGCGGAAGGTGGTGGCCGGGGTGACGACCCTGGCGGAGGTCATCCGGGTCACGAAGGCGGTGGAGTGAGCGATGAAGGCGGAGTACGTGAACGCGTTTCTCGTGCCCTCGGTGCGGGTGCTGGAGAAGATGGTCCGGACCTCCGTCCGGGTGGGCAAGCCGCGGCGGGTCGAGGGCCTGGGGCTCAGCGACAGCGTGAGCATCCTGATCGGGCTCCAGGGGCGGCTCAACGGATCGGTGCTCCTCACGGCCCCGAAGGACGTGGCCCTGGCGATATGCGAGCGCATGCTCGGCGCTCCCGCGGCCGAGTCGGGGGAAGTGCGGGCCGTTCTGGCCGAACTGGCGAACACGATCGTGGGAAACGCCACGGGCCACCTCTACGACCTGGGGATCCGGGAGGGTATCACCCCCCCGGCCGTGATGGAGGGGCCCGAGGTGACGCTGGAGTTCGGGAACGGGGTGGAGAGCGTGCTGCTGCCCCTCGAGACCGAGGTCGGCAGGCTGGAACTGTTGGTTTCGCTGGCGCCCGAGGCGCCCTGAGCCGGAACGGCGGCGAGAAGGAGAGGAACCCATGGCGAAACGGGCGATGGTGGTGGACGACAGCCCCTACATCCAGAAGGAGCTCACGAAGATCCTGGAGCGCCACGGCTGCGAGGTGGTGGCCACGGCCTCCAACGGGCTCGAGGCGGTCAAGAAGTACAAGGAACTCAAACCCGACTTCGTCACCCTGGACCTCGTGATGCCCCAGATGGGGGGCATCCAGACCCTGGTGCTCTTGAAAAAGATCGACCCCGGGGCCACGGTGATCATGGTCAGCTCCATGTCCAGTAAGGACAAGATCGTGGAGTGCGCCAAGGCCGGGGCCAAGCACTACATCCTCAAGCCTTTCGAGGAGGAGAAGGTCGTCGAGGTCCTGAACAAGGTGGTGTTCGGGGCGGGGTGAGATTTGCGCCGCGCCGGAAGGCGCGGTACCTTTCGTCGCCTCTTCCCCTGGAACCGAAGCAGGAGCACCGCGCGCCCATGTCCCGGATGCCCGCCCGCCGCCTGTTGGAGCCCTGCCTCCGGATCGACCGGATGGCCCAGACCCTGTACGGCCGCCTGGCGGACGCGGCCGCCGAGCCCGAGCTTCGCGAGCTGTGGCAGGAGATGGGCCGGGAGGAGGCCGGGCACGTGGAGATCTGGGCCCGGGCCCTGGCGGCCTGGGGCGACGAACCGGTCCCCCGGGTGTTCGAGCGGCCCGAAGCCCTGCGCGGCGATCTGGAGGCCCTGGAACGCCAGGTGGCCGCGCTCCTGGACGGCGCGGCCCCGGCCGATGCCGGCGAGGCGTTCCTGACCGCGTTCCGGCTCGAGTTCTACCTGCTCGATCCGGCCATGGACGTGCTCCTCCTGCACGCGGCCGAGACCTCCGGCCGCCCGGCCGACGCCGAGTACGCCAGCCACATCGAGCGGTTCGTGGAGGCCTTCGAGCGGCAGCGGGGCCGGGACCCCATGGCCCGGCTGTCCGGGGAGATGCTCACCCGGCTCTGGACCCAGAACCGGGTGATCGCCCGTCACATCAAGGCCCTGCACGAGCTCAAGACCCTGCTCCCCATCTGCGCCGGCTGCAAGAAGATCCGCGACGACGCCGGGTACTGGCAGCACCTGGAAACCTACCTCAAGACCCACGCCGGCCTGGAGTTCACCCACGGCCTGTGCCCCGACTGCGTAAAGACCCTCTACCCCGAGCTCGGCCCGGGATCCGGTTCCGAAGACTGATCCCCAAGTTGCGTTCAAACGAACACCCATCCCGAATCAGGAAACGGTAGCGTTGAACGCAACCTGATATGACCGGGCGGCGTGACGGGGCACCGGGAGGGGCGTCCCCCCTCGTGCGTCACGGCACCCGGCTTCCG
>CAZUYO010000065.1:0-11784 GCA_964624725.1 uncultured Thermodesulfobacteriota bacterium | reverse complement strand
GCGGCTAAGAACATTCGGGATGCCGGCGTCATCGCGCCGGCCAACCCGTGGGAGCAGCTGCCGGGTCAGGGGCCAGAATTCAGAAGTCAGAGGTCAGGGAACCCCCGGTCCTCTGTCGCCTGTCCTCTGGCACCTGGCACGGTCTCCGGTCCCGTGGCCCAGACCGCGGCGG
Source organism: uncultured Thermodesulfobacteriota bacterium (assembly GCA_964624725.1). Classification (GTDB taxonomy): domain Bacteria; phylum Desulfobacterota; class Deferrisomatia; order Deferrisomatales; family Deferrisomataceae; genus Deferrisoma. The sequence continues at coordinate 11,612 of CAZUYO010000065.1, read as the reverse complement.
TCCACCGTGCAGCCGAGGCAGAAGCTATTGTTTGTCGAACAGGCCGCGCCCCGCGGCAGAACGGAGTTTCCCAGGATGTCAACGGCCCTCCCGGTCCCACCGGCGCAGCACGTCGCGTTTGATCTTTCCGGTGGCGGTCATGGGCAGCTCGTCCACGAACGCGATCTTCCGGGGGTACTCGTGGGCCGCGAGCCGGGTCCGGACGTGCTCTTGGATCGCCCGGGCCAGGTCCTCCGTGGGTTCGCGCCCCGGGGACAGAACCAGGTAGGCCTTCACCACCTCGCCCCGCACCGGATCGGGGCTGCCGATCACCGCCGCCCGGGCCACGGCCGGGTGCTGCATGAGCGAGTCCTCGATCTCGGTGGGGCCGATCCGGTACCCGGCGCTCAGGATGAGGTCGTCGGCGCGGCCCAGGAACCAAAGATATCCGTCTTCGTCCATCTTCGCCAGGTCCCCGGTGCGACACCAGTCGCCGATGAACTTGCGTTCCGTGGCTTCGGGGTTTTGCCAGTACCCCAGGAACATCACGGGGTCGGGCCGGCGCACCGCGATCTCCCCCATCTCCCCCGGCGGCAGGGGCCTTCCGTCCTCGCCGATCACGGCCACGGTGTGGCCCGGCACGGCGCGGCCCATGGACCCCGGCCGGACCTCCAGGATCTCGGCGCAGTTTCCCACCACCAGGTTGACCTCGGTCTGGCCGTAGAACTCGTTGATCGTGACCCCCAGGGCCTCGCGGCCCCAGGCCAGGGTGTCCTCCCCCAGGGACTCGCCGCCGCTTCCCACGGTGCGAAGCCGCGCCCCGAACCGGCCGGGGTCGGGCACCTGCCGCATCATCCGAAGGGCCGTGGGCGGAAGAAACGCGTTTCGCACCCCGTGGCGGGCCATCCGGAAAAACGCCTCCTCGGGGTCGAACTTCCGGGCCCGGAACGCGAGCACCGGCACCCCGTGGTGCCAGCTGGGCAGGAGCACGTCGATCAGCCCGCCGATCCAGGCCCAGTCCGCCGGGGTCCAGAAGAGATCCCCGGGCTGGGGGAAGAACTCGTGGGGGAACTCCACCCCGGGCAGGTGCCCCAGGAGCGTGCGGTGGGCGTGGAGGGCCCCCTTGGGGGGGCCCGTGGTGCCCGAGGTGTAAATGATCAGGGCGGGGTCGTCGGCCCGGGTGTCGGCGGGGTCGAACCCGGCCGCGCCCGCCTCGAGTTCGGCCCAGAACGGGAGCGCGTCCCCGGGGGTGTCGTCGCCCACCACGAACACGTGGGCGAGCTCGGGCAGCCGGTCCCGGAGGCCGAGCACCTTGGGGAGCCCCTCGGGGTCGGTGACCACGGCCCTGGCGCCACTGTTCGCCAGCCGGTACTCCAGGGCGTCGGGCCCGAACAGGGTGAAAAGCGGTACCGCAATGGCCCCCAGCTTGTACACGGCGAGGTGGGTGATCGCCGTCTCCGGGCTCTGCCCCAGGAGGATCCCCACCCGGTCGCCCCGGCCGATCCCCCGGTGGGTCAGGGCGTTGGCCAGCCGGTTCGACAGTTCGGCGAGCTGGCCGAAGGTGTACCGGGTCTCCCGCCCGGCGCCGTCCACGTACACCAGGGCCGGGGCGTCGGGGGGTTGGCGGTCGCAGACGTCGACCGCGATGTTGTAGCGTTCCGGGATCCGCCACCGGAACCGGGAGACGACCTCTTCGTAGGTGCGACCGGGCTCGAGCATGGGAGCGCCTCCGGGTGCCGCGGGGTTGGGTGGAGGCCCGGCGCTGGACGGGGCAAACCCACCCCCGAGGAAACCCTTCCCCCGCGGGAGCCCCCGCCGGGCCGGCGCGGGCGCATGGCCGGAAGAACGTAGCGGAACCTGCGCCGTTTGCAAGGGGCGCGGCTTGACTCGCCGGGGCGCCGCCCTTATGTAGGGGCATCTTTTTCCCGGGGGCCGGAACGCGAGCGCGGCGCGAGGGGATGCGAACGATGGGAAAGGACTACTACGCCATTCTCGGGGTGGACCGCGGGGCGAGCGCCGAGGAGATCAAAAAGGCCTACCGCCGGATGGCCCTGAAGTACCACCCCGACCGCAACCCGGGGGACAAGGAGGCCGAGGAGAAGTTCAAGCTCTGCGCCGAGGCCTACGAGGTGCTGTCGAACCCGGAGAAGCGGCGCCTGTACGACACCTACGGCGAGGAAGGGCTCGACGCCCGGGGCGTGCACCACGGGTTCGGCGGGTTTGAGGACATCTTCTCGGCCTTCCAGGACATTTTCGGGGATCTGGGGTTCGGCATGGGGTTCGGCCCCCGCCGGCCCCGTTCGCGGGTTCGCCGCGGCCGGGACCTCCGGCACGAGATGACGGTGACGCTGGCCGAGGTGATCCGGGGGGGAACCCGGAAAATCAAGGTCCGAAAACCCGCCCCCTGCGAGGCCTGCGGGGGCTCGGGGGCGGCCGACCCGGAGGACGTGCGCACCTGTCCGACCTGCCGGGGCCGGGGAATGGTGATGCAGGTGGTGCGCCAGGGATTCACCACGATCCAGTCCACGACCCCGTGCCCCGACTGCCGGGGCGAGGGCCGCCGGATCGAGCGGCCGTGCCCGGCCTGCGACGGGGCCGGCTCGACCCGGGTGGAGCGGGTGGTCGAGGTCCGGATCCCGCCGGGGGTGGAGGACGGCCAGCAGATCCGGGTCGAGGGGGCCGGAGAGGAGATCCCCGGCGGCGTGCCCGGGGACCTCTACATCCAGCTCCGGGAGGAGGAGCACCCGCTCTACGAGCGCCGGGGGGCCGACCTGTTCGCCCCCTTGCGGATCGATCTCTTGCAGGCCATCGAGGGCGGCGACGTGGAGGTGGAGGGCCCCGACGGCGAGCCCCTCCGGATCCGGGTCGAGGAGGGGGTCCAGTCGGGCACGGTCAAGGTGCTGCGGGGCAAGGGCGTGCCGGTCCTGGGCCACCCGGGCATGCGGGGGAACCTCTACTTCCAGGTCTGGGTCGCCACCCCCACGGGGCTCTCCCGGGAGCAGAAGGAGGCGCTGCGCTCGGCCCTGGCCGGGGTCGCGGCGCCGGAGGCCGAGGAGCACCACGGGGGCTGGAAGGACTGGGTGCGGGCGTTCTTCGGGGGAGGCCCGCGGTGACCGGGATCAGGGGCGTTCCGGGGGCCTTGCCCCCACGAGCCGCTCCAGCACGGCGACCACCTCGGTGAGGCGGTAGGGTTTGGGCAGGTAGGCCCGGGCGCCCTTCTCCGCCAGCCGCCGGGCCCGCTCGGCCTCGGCGTATCCCGACACCACCACCACGGGCAACCCCGGGACGCGGCGCTGGAGCTCCTCGAGGCAGGCCTCGCCCCCCATGCCGGGCATCCCCAGGTCGAGGACCACCGCGTCCACGTCGGGCCGGCACCGCTCCAAGGCCTGCTCCCCGGTGCCCGCCTGAATGACCTCCCAGCCCAGCCCCCCCAGGTACTCGGCCAGCATCTCGCGGATCGTCTCCTCGTCGTCGACCACGAGCAGGGTGCCGCAGGCGGAAAGGGGCCGCTCCGGCTCGGCCGGGCCCGGGGCCTCCGCTCCGGCCGGTTCGGCCTCTCCGGCCCGGGGCAGAAGCAGGGTGAACTCGGTCCCCTCCCCCGGGCGGCTGCGGCACGTGATGTGGCCGCCGTGGTTTTGCACGATGCCGTAGACCGTGGCGAGCCCGAGCCCGGTCCCCGCGCCCACCGTCTTCGTGGTGAAGAACGGATCGAAGATCCGCTCCAGGGTGGTGGCGTCCATGCCGATCCCCGTGTCGCGCACCCGCAGCGCCACCCAGCCCGACGGATCGTCGCCCGCCGCGGCGTGGGCGTGCAGGTCCTCGGGCCGGGCCGGGGCGGTGGCGAGGGTCAGGGTGCCGCCGGCGGGCATGGCGTCGCGGGCGTTGAGCGCCAGGTTGACGAGCACCTGCTCCACCTGGGCCGCGTCGGCGCGCACGGGGGGCAGCCCGTCGGCGAGATCGAGGTCGATCCGCACCATCCGGGGCAGGGTGCCCCGGAGCATCTCCGCCACCTGGCGGACCTCCCGGTTGAGATCCACGGGCTCCAGCCGCGATTCCACCTTGCGGCTGAACGTGAGCAGCTGGCCGGTGAGGCGGGCGCCCCGGTCGCAGGCCTCGGCGATGCGCCCCAGCCGGCGCAGGGCGTCGGGGTCGCCGCGCAACCGCTCGGCCAGGAGGTCCTGCTGGCCCCGCACGATCTGGAGCAGGTTGCGAAACTCGTGGGCGATGCCCCCCGCCAGGGTCCCCACGGCCTCCAGCCGCTGGGCGTGCCGGAGTTGCTCGGCGAGCCGGCGCTGCTCGGTGAGGTCGTGCAGGAGCACCAACACCGACGGCCGGTTCCCCAGGACCAGCCGCCGGCCGCTCGCCTCGACCACCACGGGGGAGCCGTCCGCCCGGCGCACCCGGAGCTCGGCCGTCGCGCCCGCCGCCTCGCCGGTGCGCAGCCGGTCCGAGAACCGGAGCCCGGCGTCGTCGGCCCAGAAGGCCTCCAGGGGGGCGCCCCGCAGGGCCCCCTCGGTGCGGCCCAGGAGCCGGCAGGCGGCCGGATTGGCCTCGAGCACGGTGCCGCCCTCGGCCTCGGCCACGAGAATCGCGTCGGGGGTGGCGGCGAACAGCGCCCGGTACCGGGCCTCGCTCTCCCGCACGGCGGCCTCGGCCCGGCGGCGCACCCCGATCTCCCGGGAGAGCCGCGCGTTGGCCTCCTCGAGCGCGCGGGTGCGCTCGCGCACCATCTCCTCCAACCGGGTGCGGTAGCGTTCGAGTTCGGCGTCGCGGCGCCGCTGCTCGGTGACGTCGCGGTAGATGACGATGTCGCCCGAGAGGTTGCCGTCCTCGTCGCGCACGGGGGCCGCGTGCAGGGAGATCTCCAGCACCCGGCGGTCCTTCGTGAGGCGCCGGGTCTCCAGGCTCACCGGCTCGCCCCGGAGGAGCCGCCCGATGGCCTCGTCGGTCCGCTTCCGCTCCCCCGGCGGCACGAAATCCAGTTCCCGCCCCTCGATCTCCCCCAGGGTCCAGCCGAAGGTGGCGGTGAAGGCGGGGTTCACGTACACCACCCTGCCGTCGGCCGTGTACACGCAGATCGGGTCGGGGGAGGCGTCGAGCAGCAGCCGGTACCGGGCGCGGGTCTCCCGGAGCTCGGCCAGGGCCTGCCGCTTGGCCGTGAGGTCCCGGTAGATCACGATGTCGCCGAGCAGCCGGCCGTCGGCGTCGTGGATCGCCGCCGTGCGAAGCTGGATGTCCAGGAGGCGGCCGTCCTTGGTGAGGCGGCGCGTGTCGAGCAGCACCGACTCCCCCGCCAGGGTGCGGGCCACGGCGTCCCGGGTTCTCGCGGCCTCCTCGGGGGGGACGAAGTCGATGCCGCGGCCGGAGAGCTCCTCGAGGGTCCAGCCGAAGGTGGCGGTGAAGGCGGGGTTCACGTACACCACCTTGCCCTCGGCGGAGTACACGCTGATGGGGTCGGGGGAGGCGTCCAGGAGGATCCGGTACCGGGCTTCGCTCTCGGCGAGCTCGCGCCGCCGTCGCACCTCCTCGGAGCGGTCCCGGTGGATCACGTAGGTGCCCACCAGGCTCCCCGCCTCGTCCCGGACGCACACGGCCCGGATCTCCACGTCGAGGATCTCCCCCGCTTTGGTCCGGCGGCGGGTCTGGATCTGGGCCTCGCCCGTCTCGAGCGCCTCCCGGATCGAGGCCTGGGTGATGTCCCGCTCCTCGGGGGGCACGAAGTCGATTCTGCGGCCCCTCAGGTCGTCGAGCGTCCACCCGTACACCCGTTCGAACGCCCGGTTCAAAAACCGCACCCGCCCCTCCCCGTCGTAGAACACGAAGGGGTCGGGGTAGCCCTGGAACAGGCGTTCGAGCTCCGGGGTGCGGGTGTCGGGGGTCATGGGGGCTGGGGGGTCATTCCGGCAGGCTCCCTCCGGAGTTCAGGAGCACGGCCCGCTCGAAATCCGAGGGGTTCGTGGCGGCCGACCGGGCCGTCTCGAACGAGATCACGCCGCCGGCATAGAGCTCCATCAGGTGTTGGTCGAAGCTCTGGGTGCCGTAGGTGTCGCGGCCGGCCTCGAGCACGTCCTTGATCTCGTGGGTCTTGAGGGGGTCCTTGATGCACTCCTCGATGTGCTTCGTCATCCGCAGGATCTCCACGGCGGCCACCCGGCCCCGGCCGTCCTTGCGGGGCAGGAGCCGCTGGCTCACCGTGGCCTTGAGGTTCTCGGCCAGCCGGATCCGGACCATGTTCTGCTCGGCCGAGGGGAACACGCTGATCAGCCGCCCCACGGTCTTGGCGGCGTCGGTGGTGTGGACCGTGCTGAACACCAGGTGCCCCGTCTCGGCCGCCCGCAGGGCGATGTCGATCGTCTCGGTGTCGCGCATCTCCCCCACCAGGATGATGTCGGGGTCCTGGCGGAGCGCCGCCCGCAGGGCCCGGTTGAAATCGGGGGTGTCGAGCCCGATCTCCCGCTGGCTCACCGAGCTCTTCTTGTTGCGGTGAATGAACTCGATCGGGTCCTCGATGGTGAGGATGTGGCAGCGCTTGTGCTCGTTGATGTGGTCGATCAGGGCGGCCAAGGTGGAGCTCTTCCCGCTCCCGGTGACCCCGGTGATGAGCACGAGCCCCCGCTCCTCCAGGGCGATCTCCTTCAAGATCGGGGGCAGGCCCAGCTTGTCGAGGGTCGGCACCTCGAAGGGGATCACCCGCAGGATCACGGCGAAGGTGTTGCGCTGGCGATACACGTTGACCCGGAACCGGCCCACCCCGTTCACCGAGTAGGACCCGTCCCACTCCCGGATCGCCTCCACGTCCACCGGAGGGTGGGAGCCCGCCACGATGGCCTCCACCACGGCCCGGGTGTCGGCCGGGGTGAGCAGGGGGCTCTTGACCTCCTGGAGCACCCCGTTGACCCGGAACAGCACGGGGGTGTTCACCTTGAGATGGATGTCGCTCGCCCCGGCCTTCATGGCCGCGGCCAGAACCTTGTGGAAGGTTTCCCGTTCCATGGCTGTCAGTTCCTCCGGACGGCGTCAGTGGGGGGGAAGAACCGGGCGCGGCGGCGCCGGAAGGCCGTTCACGAACCACTCCGGGATCGCCGCCTGGCGCCTGAGGTCCCGGCAGGCCGGGCAGTAGGTGAGCCAGACCCGCTCGGTTCCGGTGGGGTACACCGAGGTGATAAGCTCGTCGTGGCCGCAGCGCCCGCAGCGGTTCGGCTGGGGGCTCACCACGACACGGGGGGTGCGAAGCGCGGACACGGTTCCTCCGGGGCTGTGGGTACCGGGTGCCGGATCGGCCGGAAAGGAGGGAATCTTGAGCGAGGAACCGACGGCGGGGCTCCCCTGGGAGCGGGCCGCGTTGGAGTGGGTGGAGAGCCTGGAGCGGGGGCGGCCGACCCCGGCGGGGGGATCCCTCGCCTGGATCACCCTGGCCGGCGCCGCGGGCCTCGCCGCCAAGCTCGAGGCGATCGGGGGCCGAGGCGGCGAGGGGTTCCGCGCCCGGGCCCGGGCCTTCGTCCGGGCGGCGGCAGACGATGCCGAGGGGTTCCGGCGGGCCCGCACGCCCGGGGAGCGCACGGCCTTCCTCCGGCGTTCGGGGACCCTGGTGGAGGAGGCGATGCGGTTCCTGGAGGACCTTCGGGCCGCGACGGCCCGGTGTGACCGCGCCGCGATCCGGCCGGACTGGGAGGCCGCCCTGCGCCTGGCCGGGGCGGCCGTGGAGGTGTTGTGGGAAAACCAAAGGGTGAACGCCGCGACCTGGGGCGCCGGCGCCGGGTCCGGTCCGAAGCCGGGGAAATGAGCGGCGGCTGGGGCTGCCCCCACGAGGACCGGGGGCGGTGCACCCGGCGCGGGGCGCCCTGCGAGGCCGGGGCGGAGGGGTGCGTGCTGGAGGCGGCCTTCCGCAAAGGGGGCGGGCCGGACGGCGGCTGAGCCGGCCGGCCCCGTCAGTCCACCTGCAGGAGGAGCGCCTTGAGGTAGGAGGTCTCCGGCATGGCCGGGAGCCAGGGGTGATCGGGGCCCTGCCCGCCCGAGCCGACCACCCGCACGCCGCGGCCGGCCGCGGCCGCGGCGCGGGCCACGGTCTCGACGAACGCCTCGGGCCGCACGTGGTGGGAGCAGGAACAGGTCACCAGATGGCCCCCGGGCCGCACCGCGCGAAGGCCCCACTTGTTCAGGTTGAGGTATCCCTTGAGGGCCTCGGGCACGTGGCGCCGGGACTTGGCGAAGGCCGGGGGGTCGAGCACCACGAGGTCGAAGGTTTCGCCCCGTGTCGCCGCGTCCTTCAGGAACCCCAGGGCGTCGGCCTCCACGGTCCGGGGGGCTTCGAGGCCGTTCTCCCGGGCGTTTCGCCGGACCATCTCGAGGGCCGCGGCCGAGGCGTCGAGCCAGACGACCTCCCGGGCTCCCCACAGGGCGGCGTGGAGCCCCCAGGCTCCGGAGTAGCAGAAGGCATCGAGCACCCGGGCCCCGGGGCAGAGGGGCCGGATCAGGCGGTAGTTCTCCCGCTGGTCGAAGAAAAACCCGGTCTTCTGGCCCCCTCGCAGGTCGGCCCAGAGGACGAGTTCCCCCAGCCGGAACCGGACCGCGTCGGGCACCTCGCCGGCCACCTCCACCTGGAGGGGCAATCCCTCGAGGGCCCGGGCCCGGGCGTCGTTCCGGAGCACGATCCCCCGGGGGGCGAGCACCTCCCCGAGCGCCGCGAGCACCTCGTCGCGGCGGCGGTCCATGGCCGCGGTGAGGAGCTGCACCGAGAGGTGGTCGCCGTAGCGGTCCACCACGAGGCCGGGCAGGTCGTCGGCCTCTCCGAAGACGACCCGGCAGGCCCGGGCGCCCTCGGGGCCGAGCCAGGCCTGCCGGCGGGCGGCGGCCCGGCCCACCCGGTCCCGGAGGAAGGCCCCGTCGAGGGGCCGCTCCTCGCCCGGGGCGTGGAGGCGCACGCTGATCAGGCTGTGGGGGTTGAAGGTGCCGGACCCCAGGACGCGGTCGCGGTGGTCCACCACCACCACGTCCTCCCCCGGGGGGATGGACCGGTCGAATCCGTCGATCTCGTTCGAGAACACCCAGCGGTGGCCCCCGGCCACGCGCCGGCGGGCCCGGGGTTTGAGGCGAACGATCGGGGTCACGGAGCCTCTCCTCACGGAAGGGGTGGGGAAAGGGAGCTTGTACCCGGGAGGGGGCGGGCGTGTCCACCGCGACCGAGGACCGCCGCAAGATCCGGGTTTCGGTGCGCGCCGCCTTCGGGGTATGCAGGGGGAAAGCTGCGTGGTCGAGCCCCCCAGGAGAGATCCCGATGGAACACCCCGAACGCGACTACGAGAGGATGGAGCGGGCGATCCGGTTCCTGGAAACGAGGGCGGAGGACCACCCGTCCCTCCATGCCCTGGCCCAGCACCTGGGCCTGAGCCCGTACCACACCCAGCGCCTGTTCCGGCGGTGGACCGGGCTCACTCCCAAGCAGTTCCTCCAGCACCTCACGGCCGAGCGGGCCAAGGACCGGCTCAGGCGGTCCCGCTCGGTGTTGGAAACCGCGTGGGACGTGGGCCTGAGCGGTCCGGGCCGGCTCCACGACCTGTTCGTGACCCTCGAGGCGGTGACCCCCGGGGAGTACCGCCGGCACGGCGCCGGGTTGGAGATCCGGTGGGGTGTGCACCCGACGCCGTTCGGTCCGGCCGTGGTGGCCCTCACCCCTCGGGGCGTGTGCGGGCTGCGGTTTGTCGGCCCGGGTGGGCCCGGCGAGGTGCTGGGGGAGCTCCGGGCGGAGTTCCCGGACGCCCGGTGGGTCGAGGCGCCGGCCGCGACGGCCGAGGTGGTGCGCGCGGCCTTCGGCCCCGAGCCCCGGGAGATCCGGCTCTGGGTCCGGGGCACGAACTTCCAGGTCCAGGTCTGGCGGGCGCTCCTCCGGATCCCCCCGGGGGCGGCGGTGACGTACGGGGACCTCGCGGCGGCCCTGGGCCGGCCCGGGGGCGCCCGGGCGGTGGGCCGGGCGGTGGCCACGAACCCGGTGGCCTACCTGATTCCGTGCCACCGGGTGCTCCGGGCCGACGGCCGGCTCGGGGGATACCGGTGGGGTGAGGCCCGCAAGCGGGTCATGCTGGCCCGGGAATGGACGGCGAGCCGATGAGCAAACGGATCACCATCGAGGGCGTGGCCGGCCAACGGCTCGATCGCCTGGTGGCCGAGGCCCTGCCCGGGACGAGCCGGCGCCAGGCCAAGCGGTGGATCGACGGCCGCCGGGTCTGGGTGAACGGCCGGGTCGAGATCATGGCGTCCCGGGTACTGCGGGGCGGGGAGCGGGTCGAGGTGGAGCCCGAGGCCCCCCCGGAGCCGGCCGAGCCCCCCGAGATCCCGGTGGTCTGGGAGGACGACCGCCTCCTGGCGGTGAACAAGCCCCCCGGGATCCCCTCGGGGCCCACCCGGGATCCCCGCCGGAACCACGTGGAAGGCGTGCTCGCGGCCCGCCGGGGCTCCCCCCTGGTCCTGGTGCACCGGCTGGACCTCGACACGACGGGGGCGCTGCTGCTGGCCAAAACGCCGGAGGCCGGGGCCGGGCTCGCCCGGCTGTTCCGGGAACGCCGGGTGGAGAAGACGTACCTGGCCCTGGTGGAGGGCGAGCCCCCCGGGAGGTTCCACGTGATCTCCCATCTGCGGGAGGGCCAGGGGCGGGTCCACGTGGTGCGTGCCGGCGGTCTGCGCGCGGAGACCCGGTTCGAAACCCTCGCGAGGGGGAGCGGGGTGGCCCTCGTGGCCGCCCGGCCCCGCACCGGGCGGATGCACCAGATCCGGGTCCACCTGGCCCGGGAGGGCTTCCCGATCCTGGGCGACCCCGTGTACGGCGGGCCGAGCCGGGTGGGAGACCTCACGGTGCATCGCCAGATGCTCCACGCCCTGGCCCTTCGGTTCCCCCACCCCGCCACGGGCGAGCCCCTGCGGATCGTCGCCCCCCCGCCCGAGGACTTCCGGGCCGCGGCGCGACGGCTGCTGGGACCGGCCGCGTGGCGGCGGGCGCTCGCCCGGGCCCTGGGGGAACCCGGGCCGGGGTAGCCCTCACGGCCCGCCCTCCTCTTCTTCCGGCCCGAAGAGCCGGAGCTCTTCCGCCCGAAACTCCCGCTCGCGGCGCGGCCAGGAGGACCACCCCTCCATCAGACGGACGATCCGCGGGTACGCCGTCACGAACCCCACCCCCCGCACCCGCTGGGGCAGCCGGCAGTGCCGGCACCGCACCAGGGCGAGGAGGTCGTTCCCGCGGCGGCAGGCCCGGCCGAACACGAAGTCCATCTCCTCCAGCGTCCAGGGTGTGCCGCAGGCCGGGCACGGGATCTCGACCCCGAGGGAACGGGCTTCCACCTCCACCACGGGCCAGTGTCCGTTCCGGTCGGGCCCCCAGTCGGCCGGCCGGATCCGGTCGACGCCCCCCTCGGTCTCCACCGTGTACCACCGGCCGTCGCCGGCTTGCCGGGCCTTGCGCACCGGTTGACTCCTCCAAGGTTGGGTCGTGGCCGCCACGAACGGGGCCCCCCGGCCCCGAAGAGAATTCCAGACTCTCTGCGGGCCCACAAGCCCTTGAGTCCCCGGGCGGGCGCGCTAGGCTGGGTTGGGCTAGGCGGCTAGGCGGCTAGGCGGCTAGGCGGCTAGGCGGCTGGGCGGCTGGG
>CAZUYO010000064.1:0-11863 GCA_964624725.1 uncultured Thermodesulfobacteriota bacterium | reverse complement strand
AGTTCCGCCCCGGCCACACGGTGGGCCGCCGCCGTCTGGACCACGGGACCGACGACCGCAGACCGACGACCGTAGACCGAAGTTACTTGGAGAGAGCGCCTTGAACCCACGAAGGAAAATGCCGAGCGCCGTCGCCGTTGCCCTCCTCACGTTTCTCGCCGCCTGCGGGGGGCCGGGGCGGGAGGTCCGGGTGGAGCCGGCCCGGGACTCCGCCGTGACCGTGCGGATCCGGGGGTATCGCTTCGACCCCTCCCTGATCCGGGTCCCCGCCGGCGCCCGGCTCGCGGTGCGGGTGGTCAACGAGACCCCGGCCGAGCACACCTGGACCCTGCGGGCCCCGGACGGAACGGTGTGGGTGAACCTGGTGCTCCCGGGGGGCGAGGCCGCCCGAACCGTGGTGGACCTGGCCCAACCCGGGGTGTACGAGTTCTACTGCGACCGGACCTTCCACCCCCTGCTCGGCATGCGGGGCGAGATCCGGGCGGAGACCGAGCCGTGAGGGGAGGGATCCGGTTCGAGCGGGTGCCGGGGGTGGCGCGGTTCGCCGATCCGAGGGCGGGGTTCGAGCCGCGGGCCTTCCCGGTGGAGCTCCGGCGCGACCCGCTGACCGGACGGGCCGTGCGCGTCGGGCATTTCGGCGCGGTGCGGCCGGTCCCCCTGGATCCGGACGCCTACCGCCGGCCGGAGGTGCGGGGCCACTGCCCGTTCTGCCCCGAACACCGCGGCCGGGACCTGCCCCGGTTTCCCCTGGACATCGCCCCCGAGGGCTGGCTCGAGACCGGGGAGGCGGTGCTCGTACCGAACCTCTTCCCCTACGTGGCCCACGGCGCCGTGTGCGTGCTGACCCGGGACCACGTGGTGCCCCTCCAGGGGCTCACCCCGGCGCGACTCGCCGCGGGGCTCGGGCTCGGGGCCGAGTACTGGCGGCGGGTCGGCCGGGCCGAACCGGTGTACCGGTACCCCGTGATGGGGTGGAACTACATGCCGCCCTCGGGCGGAGGGCTCGTGCATCCCCACCTTCAGTTCTTTCGGTTCCAGGCGCCCCCGGCCGCCTTGGCCGAGGCCCTGGCGGTGTCGCGGGCCCGTCCCGGCGCCTGGGTCGAGCTGGCCCAGGCCGAACGGGAGGCCGGCGAACGCTACCTCGGCCGCACCGGACCCTGGGAGTGGTTCGTGCCCTTCGCGCCGGTGGGGCTGTGGGGCGAGGTGTGGGCCCTGGCCCCGGAGATCCCGACCCTCGACGCCCTTCTCGACCGGGGGTGGGACGACCTTCTGGCCGGCTTTGCGCATCTTCTGGGGCGGTTCGCCGCCCTCGGGATCCACAGTTTCAACGCCGCCCTGTTCGTGGGGCCGGAGGCAGCCGAACCCCTGCCGGCCCAGCTTCGGGTCGTGCCCCGCACGTTCCTCAACGACCGCGACTACGCCCCGGACCTCAACTTCTTCCAGGCCGTCCTGGCCGAACCGGTCTGCGCGGTGTGGCCCGAGCGGCTGGCGGGGGAGTTGCGATGGGGCTAATCCGGTCAAGGTATCGCCGGAGGCGGGTGGAGGACTGGTTCCGGCGCGGGCCGCGGGGCGGGTTGATGCCGTGGCGGCGGCCGGGTAGCCTGGAATGCATCGCGGGCAGAGAGGGCGCGATGGGGAGGATCGGATGAGCACGGCGGAGAGGATTCAAGAGAAGGTGAAGCGGCTGCCGGAACCCCTTCAGCGCAGGGTGCTCCGGTTTGTCTCGGCACTCGAAGCGGGTGAAGATCCGGACGAGGCCTGGCGCCGGTTCTCCTTGGAACACGCCCTTCGGGGCCTCGAAGACGAGGACTGGTCGGACCTCACGGAGGAAGCCCTCTCGGAGCGGTGGGATTGAGGCGCCCCGGCGCCGTGGCGCTGCTTCGGTTCCCCGACACGAGTCTCGCCCCGGGGAAGTGGAGACCGGTGCTCCTCGTGGCTCCCACGCCGCCCCCCCACGGGGATTGGCTCGTCCTGATGATCTCCTCCCAGGTCCAGAGGGCGGTCCCCGGGTTCGACGAGCCGCTTCTCCCGTCGGATCCCGATTTCCCGGCCACGGGGCTCCGGCGTCCGAGTGTCGTGCGACTGTCCCGCCTCGCGGTCGTGGAGGCGGCGCTGCTCAAGGGCGCGTTGGGCGAGATCGCCCCCGAGCGGTTTAGGCGGATCACCGATCGCCTTGCCCGCTGGATTCGAACCGGCGGGGTCTGACTACTCGTCCTCTCCGCGGTGCTCCTCCTCTGCCCCACGCACCGCCTTTTTCAACGCGGCCGCGTGGACCTCGCCGGCCACGTGGAGCGGGTTCGTGAGGAACACGTTGGGGTTGGCCTTGGCGTAGCAGTGGAACTGGGTCTCGAGGCCCAGGCGGGGGATCGCCTCGTCCACGGGCAGGCCCAGCACCTTTCGGGCCGCCTTCCAGGTGGCCCCGCAGGGGGCCCCCCGCTTCACCTCGATCGCCGCGATCTTCCCGTCCTCGATCTCCACGCAGAACTCGGGCGCCCCGAACGACTCGGCGTACGCCCCCAGCTCCCCGATCCGGCCCAGGGTGCAGCAGGTGGTGGGGGTGTGGCCCCGGGGGAGCTTTCGGCCCGAGGCCACGATGGGTTTCCCGGCGGCCTCGCACCGGTCGAGCAGGAACCCGGTGAGGTCGGGGTGGTAAAGGTGGTCGAGCACGAGGTCGGCCCAGGCCAGGAGCTCGTCCAGGTCGGGGGGGAAGTGGTCCTGGGGATCGTCCACGATCGGCGGGAACGGGCCGTCGACGTCGATGACCCGGAGCTCCAGATCGGGCCGGAGCTCGCGCACGGCCCGGACCTTCTCGGCCCCCATGCCGTCGCGCTGAAAGACGAGGATGTGCTGCATGGTTTGGACTCCGTGGGGACGTTAGGACGTTGGGACGTTAGGACGTTGGGACGTGAAGACGTCGGGGGGCGCGGGCGCGCTGTCCATCGGGGGGGCCGACGGTGCGGCCTCCCCGGCCTTCCGGCGGGGCGGTGAACCCGCCGGCCCCTCGGGCCCGACGGGCGCCGGCTGCGGCCGGGTTTCCGTCGCGTGGGCCTCGGGACCCCGGGCCAGGGACACCGCGAGCGCCGCGAGGCAGGCGCCGAGCCCCACGGCCATGGCGGTCCGCCATCCGGCCACGAACCGGACCGGGTCCGCCGCCGAGGGGGTCCCGGCCACCCACCGGAACGCCGCCCCCCCGAGGGCGATGCCGAGCACCATCCCGAGATTTCGGGCCACCGCGGCCACCCCGCCGGCCACGCCGAGCCGTTGGGGGGGCACCGCGCCCATGATCGACGAGGTGTTGGGCGGGCTAAAAAGCGCGCTCCCCGCCCCGAGGAGCCCGAGGGCCAGGAGCACCGCGGGCAGCGGGGTGTGGGCCCCGAGAAGGAGGAGCCCGAGGAGCGAGAGGCTCCGCACCCCGAGCCCCACGGCCGTGAGCTTGCCGTACCCGATGCGGTCCGAAAGCCCCCCGGCCCAGGGGGCCAGAAGGCTCATGACGAGCGGCGGCACCGTGAGGACGAGCCCGAGGGTGCGGGGCCCGAAGCCCCGAAGCTCCGCGAGGTAGAAGGGCAGGAGGAACACGGCCACGAACCCCGAGAGGTAGGCGAGCACCGCGGCCCCCACCGCCGCCGTGAAGGCTCGGTTGCGAAACAGGCCGGGGTCCACCAGGGGCCACGGGGCGGTTCGCTGCCGGGCCGCGAAGGCGACCAGACAGACGGCCCCGGACCCGAGGAGCGCCCACACCCGGCCCGACGCCCCGCCCCAGGCCGCGAGCCGGTTTACGCCCAGCACGAGCGAGACGAGCCCCAGGGTCAGGAGGGCGGCGCCGACGCCGTCGAAGCCCTCCCGCCGGCTTCCGAACCGCAGGGCCGGCAAGGTGCGGCCCGACCACCACCAGGCCACGAGCCCCACCGGCAGGTTGATCGCAAAGAGGCTCCGCCACCCCCAAACCCCCAGCAGGATGCCGCCCAGGGCCGGGCCCGTGGTGAGCCCGGCCGCCACGGTGGTGCCCACGAGCCCCAGGGCCCGGCCCCGGTGGGCCGCCGGGAACACCGCCGTCACGATGGCCGGGGAGCACGCCATGAGCATGGCCGCGCCGGCGCCCTGCACGGCCCGGGCCGCCACGAGCGCCCAGGCCCCGGGCGCCACGGCGCACAGCCCGGAACCCAGGGTGAACACCCCCAGGCCCCACCGGTACACCCGGCGCTGGCCCACCAGATCGGCGAGCCGGCCGAAGGCCAGCAGAAGCCCCGTGATGACCAAGAGGTAGGCGTTCGGCACCCACTCCACCACCGCCAGCGTGGAGCCGAGGTCCCGCCGGATGGCCGGCAGGGCCACGTGCACCACGCTCGAGTCCAGGGTGGCCATGAACACCCCGGCCGCCACGCAGGAGAACGCGGGCCAGGGGGACGGAAGGCGACGCGGTTCCATGGGGAGCACGGTGACCCACGCCGCGCCCGAAAGTCAAGAAAGGCCCGGCCGGGCGCGCCGGGCGGCACGGGTCAAGAACGGGCGCTCCGGTGCCGAAACGAGGAGAATCCCGGTGGGGTTTGCGGCCCCGGCGGCGGCCGCGGGCGCGACGGGCGCCCCCGGGCAAGCCGTCGGGTTCCGGTCCGATGCGGCACGGCCGGCCGTGCGGCGTGGACGTCGAAGGGGAGATTCGGGTGAGCCGCTGGAGCGAACGGATCTACATCGTCAACTACCTCGGGGCGCTTCTGGCCGCCGTGGGGGCGCTGATGCTGATTCCCCTGGTGCCCCTGGAGATCTACGGGGAAACCGTGGAACTGCGGGCGTTCCTCGAGCCCGCTCTCGTGTGCGTGGCGGTGGGGTTGCTCGTGCAGAAACGGGTCCCGTTTCGTACCCCCGACGTGCGCGACGCCATGGTGATCACGGGGTTGGGCTGGCTCCTCGTGTGCCTGGCGGGCGCGTGGCCGTTCGTGCTGGGCCTCGGGAAGGGATGGGTGGACGCCTTCTTCGAGTCGGTGAGCGGGTTTACCACCACGGGGATCACGGTGTTCGAGGGGCTTGACGCCATGCCCCGGTGCATCCTGTTTTGGCGCTCGCTGATCCAGTGGCTCGGCGGCCTGGGGATCTTGACGTTCTTCCTGGCGGTGAGTTTCCGCGGGGGAGGGGCGGCGGCCACCCTGTTCGGGGCCGAGGGGCACAAGATCTCGTCGGCCCGCCCCGCCCCGGGCATCTTCCACACGCTGAAGATCCTGTGGGCGATCTACATCGCCATCACGGTGACGAGCGGGCTTCTGTTTTGGGCGGCGGGCATGGACCTGTTCGACGCGGTGAACCACTGCCTGACCTGCGTGTCCACCGGCGGGTTCTCCACCCACGACCAGAGCACGGGCTACTACCTGGCCCGTGGGGTGGGGTGGGGCCGGTGGATCGAATGGCTGACCGTCGTGTTCATGGCGATGGGGGGAGCGAACTTTCTGATCCACTACCGGGTGGCCCGTGGGGAGTGGCGGGCCCTCGTCAAGGACTTCGAGATGCGGTGGTACTGGGGCATCGGGTTCGGCGCGGCCGCCCTCGTCTACTTCGACCACGTGCGGGTGTACGGCTGGCCCTCGGGCCTCCAGGCGTTCCACGACCAGGTGCGGGCCGCGGTGTTCCAGGTGGTGTCGATGCTCACCAGCACCGGATACGCCACCCTCGACATCAACGACGCCTTTTTCCCCGCCCTTGCGAAACAGGTGTTTCTCGTGTTGATGGTCGTGGGCGGGTGCGTGGGCTCGACCGCGGGCGGAATCAAGTGCATGCGGGTCGGGATCCTGGCCCGGATGGTCCGGACCGAGATCTTCCGGATCCAGCGGCCCCGCCGGGTGGTGAGCCCGGTGGTGGCCGCGGGCCGGGTGCTCGACGACCGGGAGATCCACCGGATCGCGGCCCTCGTGTTCGCATGGCTGGCCCTGATCGTGCTGGGGGCCGGGGTGACCGCGGCGTTTTCGTCGCTCTCCGCCTGGCAGGCGCTTTCCGGCATGGCCTCGGCCGTGGGAAACATGGGGCCGTTCTACTTCTCGGTGCACACGATGGCGGGGCTCCATCCCGTCATCAAGCTCACGTACTGCCTGGGCATGTTGGCCGGCCGGCTGGAAATCCTGCCGGTGTTCGTGCTGTTCAGCCGCTCCACCTGGAGGTGATGCCATGTACATCGTGATCGCCGGCGGGGGCATCGCCGGATCCTCGCTCGCGGCCGAGCTCGTGAACCGAAAGCACGACGTGGTCGTGGTGGACCGGGACCGGGAGGCCTGCGAGGATGTGTACGCCGAGACCGGGGCCGTGGCGGTCCACGGGAGCGCCACCGATGTGGCGGTGCTCAAACAGGCGGGTATCGAGAAGGCCGACGTGGCCATCGGGGCGATGTACCGCGACACCGACAACCTGACCTTTGCGCTCCTGGCCCGCAGTTTCGGGGTGCCGCGGCTCATCGTGAAGATGCGCGATCCCGCCTACACCGAGGCCTACCGGGTGGCCGGGGTGGACGCGGTGTGCAACATGATCGAGATGTTCCGCCACCGGGTGGTGGCCGAGATCGAGAACCCCCACATCCGGGTGCTCACGCGGCTCGAAGGGGCCGACGCCCAGCTCGTGATGTTCGCCTTTCCCGAAAACCGGGGGAGCGTGCGGATCCGGGACCTGGCGCAGTTGCCGGCGTTTCGGCAGAACTGCGTGTTCGCGGGCATCCTCCGGCCCGGCGAGAGGACCATCGTGATGCCCCGGGGCGACGACGAGGTGCCGCCCGGCGCCACCGTGTTCGCCGTGGTGACCCCGGGGCACCTCGGGGCGATCTCCGCGTTCTTGGGGGAAGGGACCGGCCCCGGGGACGGCGCGTGACGGCCGCAGGAGGGCAGAGCGGGAGGCGCACCATGGGCCGCAGGCGACCTTCGATCTGGCTCGCCGCGCTGATCGTGCTGGTGGGGGCCGCGGGATCCCGGGCGGGCGTGGAGATGAGCGCGGCCGAACGGGCCTGGCTCGAGGCCCACGGCGCCGAGGTGCGCTGGTGCCCTATCCCCAACTACGCCCCCCTGGACTTCCTCGACGACGCCGGCCGTCCCTCCGGCATCGCGGCCGAATACGTGGCGCGCATCCAGGAGCTCTTGGGCGTGCGGATCCGGGTCGAGGCGTGCCGCGACTGGGCCGACATCCTCACCCGGGCCCGGCGGCGGGAGATCGACCTCGTGGCGAGCGTCGAAAAAACCCCGGAGCGGAGCGAATACCTCGCCTTTACCCGGCCCTACATCACGATCCCCGTGGTGATCCTGGTTCGGCGGAGCCTCGACCGGGACCTCACCCTCGACCAGATGGCCGGGATGCGGGTGGCCGTGCCCCGGGGCTACGCCACCCTGGAGTGGGTGCGGGAGAACCACCCCCAGGTGATCGTCGAGCCCACCCGGGACGACCCCGAGGCCCTCCAGGCCGTGTCGCTGGGCCGGGCCGACGCCGCCCTGGTGGACCTGGCGGTGGCGTCCTACTACATCGACCGGCTCGGCATCACGAACCTCCGGGTGGCCGGCATGTCGGGGTTCGAGTGGAACCTGCGCTTCGGGGTGCGAAGCGACTGGCCCGAATTCGCCTCCCTCCTGGACAAGGCCCTGGCGGCCATTCCCCCGGCCGAGCACCAGGCGATCCGCCGCCGGTGGATCGGCCTCATCGAACGGCCTTGGTATCGCCGGCCGGCGGTCTGGGGCACCGCCCTCGGAGTCATCGGGGGCCTCGGGGTGCTGTTGGGGCTGGTCGTCGCGTGGAACCGGGCCCTGGCCCGGCAGGTGAGGGAGCGCACGGCGGAGCTCGAGGGGGCCCGGCGGACGCTTGCGGCCGTGCTCGACGCCATGGACGCCCAGGTGTTCGTGGCCGACCTCGAGACCCACGAGGTTCTCTTTGCCAACGCCCGCATGTGCGAGGCCTTCGACACCGATCCCGTGGGCCGGCCCTGCTGGGAGGTGTTCCGCCACCGCGACGGCCCCTGCGACGACTGCACGAACTTCCGGCTCGTGACCCCGGAGGGAGAGCCCGCGCCCCCGGTGGTCTGGGAGGGCCGGAACCGGGTCACCGGCCGGTGGTACCTCAACGTGGACCGGGCCATCCGCTGGATCGACGGCCGGCTCGTGCGCCTCGAAACCTCGACCGATATCACCGACCAGAAGGCCCTCCAGGACCGGCTGCGCGAGGCCCAGAAGCTCGAGGCCGTGGGCACCCTGGCCGGCGGCATCGCCCACGACTTCAACAACATCCTCGCGGTCGTGCTGGGGAACGCCGAACTGGCGCTCCTGAACCCGCCGGCCGACCCGGGGTTGCGGCGACGCCTGGAGCGGATTCTGGAGGCCTCGGAACGGGCGCGCCAGGTGGTGGCCCAGCTTCTCGCCTTCTGCCGCAAGACCGAGGGGCCGCGCCGGCCCGTGGAGGCGGCCCGGGCCGTGGGCGACGCCCTGGTGCTCCTGCGGGCGGCCATCCCCAAAACGGTGGAGATCGAGGAGCGCCTCGCCCCCGAGGCGGGCTGGGTACTCGCCGACCCGGCGGCGCTCCAGCGGATCGTGATGAACCTGGTCACCAACGCCTACCAGGCCGTGGGCCCGGGAGGGGGGCGGGTCCGGGTCGCCGTGGCGCCCGACCGGGACGGGGTCCGCATCGAGGTGGCCGACGACGGGCCCGGTATCCCGGAGGACGTGCTGCCCCGGATCTTCGAGCCCTACTTCACCACCAAGGGGGTGGGCGAGGGGAGCGGGCTGGGGCTCGCCGTGGTCAAGGGGCTCGTCGAGGCGATGGAGGGCCGGATCGAGGTCGAGAGCGAGCCCGGCCGCGGGGCGCGGTTCACCGTGTGGCTGCCCCGGGCGGCTCCCCCCTCGGACGGGGAAACCGGGGAAGACGAGGCCCCCCGGGGCCGGGGGGAACGGGTGCTCGTGGTGGACGACGAGCCGGCCGTGGGAGAGGCCACGGCCGCGATGCTCCGGGCGCTGGGGTACCGGGCCGAGCGGGTGGCCGACCCGGCCGAGGCCCTGGCCCGGGTCGAGGCCGAGCCCGGGGCGTGGGACCTCGTGCTCTCCGACCAGACCATGCCGGGGATGACCGGGGACGAGCTCTGCCGTCGCCTGCGCCGGGCGGCCCCGGATCTTCCGGTGCTCCTGTGCACGGGGTACCACGAGACCCTCGACGAGTCCGCCGCGGCCGCGGCCGGGGCCGCCGGGCTCGTGTTCAAGCCGCTCACGGCGGGCGAGCTCGCCCGGGCGGTGGCGGCGGCGCTGACCGAGCCGCGGGAACTCCGAGAGGGTGAGGCGTAACGCCTCGGGTTTCGGCGGTCCGGGGTTCGGTTCCGGGGCTGACCCGCCCACCGGTTCCCGGCGAACCCCGGAACTTCGCACGGGCGTTCCGCCTTGGTACCGGTGGCGCGGGCGGGCGCCGATCTCCCCCCCTTCTTTCCCCCTTCCCCCTGGATTGCTATCCTCGCCGCCGTCCTGTTTCCCGGTGTCCGTTCGGAGGGCGAATCCCCCGGGGGCCCCTGCGGGGCTCCACGAGTAGCGGAGTAACGTCCGGCTCAGGGGCCGATAGGGGATCGGAGCCCGTGTCAGGTGCCAGAGGACAGAGGACAGGGGGCTGGCCTCTGCCCTCCGAATTCTGATCCCTGGCACCGCAGGCGCCCCCACAAGATGGCAGAGGCGGTGACGCCGGGATCCCCCATGGTTTTGGCCGCCGGGCCGCCGAGCAGCCTAGCCGCCTGGCGGACGTTTCTTGGGAGGAGGTGCGCGATGGAAAGGCTCCGAAAGGTCCTCGCCGAAGCGGAGGCTCGGGAGCTGCTCGGTGCGGCCGGGATCCCCCTAGTGCCCCAGCGGGAGGTCGGGTCGGCCGACGAGGCCGTGGCCGCGGCCCGGGAGCTGGGGTTCCCTGCGGTGGTGAAGGGCCTGGGCGCCGCCCACAAGACCGAGGAGGGCCTGGTGCGCCTGGGGCTCGCGGACGAGGCCGCGGTCCGGCGGGCCGCCGAGGACCTGCTGGCCCGGGTTCCGGCCCTGGCCGTGCAGCCCCAGGTCGCCGGCCGCCGGGAGTTCCTGCTGGGCGCCTACCGGGACGAGCGGTTCGGCCCGGTCGTGGTGTTCGGCCTGGGCGGGGTGCTCACCGAGGCCCTGGGCGACGTGGCGCTCCGGGTGGCGCCGGTGGGGGAGGCCGAGGCCCTGGCCATGGTGGGGGAACTCCGGTCCCGGAAGCTCCTCGGGCCGTTCCGGGGTGAGGCCGCCGTCGATCGGGAGGCCCTGGCCCGGGCCGTTGCGGGGCTCTCGCGCCTCGTGGCCGAGCGGCCCGAGATCGCCGAGGTGGACTTGAACCCCCTGATCGCCCGGGCCGACGGCTCGGTGGTGGCGGTGGACGCGCTGGTGGTCCGGGGCGAGCCCAAGGCCGGAGGTGCGGCCCGGCCGCCCGTGGACACCGGGGCCCTGGCCCGGATCTTCCATCCCCGGTCCGTGGCCGTGGTGGGGGCCTCGGCCGGGTTCGGCAAATGGGGGAACGCGATCCTCACGAACCTCCTGGCCGGCGGGTACGAGGGCCGGGTGTACCCCGTGAACCCCCGGGGCGGCACCCTGTGCGGGCTTCCCGCGCTCCGGTCGGTGGACGAGCTGCCCGACGGGGTGGATCTGGCCATCGTCACCGTGCCGGCCGACAAGGTGGAGCCGGCCGTGGAGGCGCTGGCCCGGCGGGGGGTGCGCCACGCCGTCATCGTCTCCTCGGGGTTCCGGGAGGCCGGGGGCGACGGGCCCGAGAGGGAGGCCGGCTTGGTGGCCCGGGCCCGGGAGCTGGGGCTCACCCTCATCGGCCCCAACACCATGGGCATCGTGAACCCCCATGCGCGCCTTTACGCCACGGGCGCCCACGTGCGGCCCGGCCCGGGGGGCACCACCCTCGTGTCCCAGTCGGGGAACCTGGGGGTCCAGCTCCTCTCCTTCGCCCGGGCCCAGGGCCTCGGGATCCGGGCCTTCTGCGGCACGGGGAACGAGGCCATGACCGGGGTCGAGGATTTCCTGGAGGCCCTGGAGTGCGACGAGGCCTCCGAGGTGGTGGCCCTCTACCTCGAGGACATCCGGGACGGCCGCCGGTTCTTCGAGGCCTGCCGCCGGGTCAGCCGCAGGAAGCCCGTGGTGGTGCTGAAGGGGGGCCGCACGGGCGCCGGCCAGCGGGCCGCGGCGAGCCACACCGGGGCGCTCGCCGGCGACACCAAGGTGTTCGAGGCGGCCTGCCGCCAGGCCGGGGCCGTGTGGGTGACCCAGCCGGGGGATCTCCTCGACGTGTCGGCCGCGTTCTCGGCCGTGCCCCTGCCCCGGGGGAACCGGGTGGCCGTGGTCACCTGGGGCGGGGGGTGGGGCGTGGTCACGGCGGACCTGTGCGCCGAGGAGGGGCTCGAACTCCCCGACCTTTCCCCGGGGAGCCTCGCGGCCCTCGACGCCCTTCTACCCCCCTATTGGAGCCGGGGGAACCCGGTGGACCTGGTGGGAGAGCCCGACCCCCATCTGCCGCGCAAGGCCCTGGAGATCCTCCTCGCGGACCCCGGCATCGACGCCGTGATCCACCTGGGGCTCCTGGGCCGGGGGGCGGTGGTGGGCGCCATGCTCGAGTCGGCCCGGGCGGCCGACCCGGACCGGGACGAGGGGGTCCTGGCCCAGGTGGAGCGGATGATCGGCGCCTTCGACGCGGGCCTGCTCCGGGCCTCGGCCGAACTCATGGACCGGTTCGGCAAACCCGTGGTGGGCGTAAGCCTGGTGCCCGACCCCGAGGCCCGCACCCTCGTGCCCGTGGCCGGCACCGACCGCAGGGCCCTGGTGTTCCCGGCCCCCGAGCGGGCCGTGCGCACGCTGGCGCGCCTCGCCGAGTACGCGGCGCGGCG
>CAZUYO010000063.1:0-11931 GCA_964624725.1 uncultured Thermodesulfobacteriota bacterium | reverse complement strand
GAGCCTTTTCACACCAAACGCCCCCGCGGAGGTCACCCCTCCCGGGGGCGTTTCTTTTTTGGGGAAAAGCGGTGAGGCCGCGCGGGCGGGTGCCGGGGTCAGCGGGCCTTCGGGAGGCCGAGCTTCCACTCGACCTTGGAGAGAATGCCCCGGAGGATGCGCACGTCCCGGGAGGTGGGAAGCCGCCGGGAGAAAATGCGCCGGATCTGGTTCATCATGCGCTCGGGGCTCGCCTCCTCGATGAACCCGATGTCCCAGAGGACCTTCTCGAAGTGGGCGTATAGGCCCTCCATCTCGGCCACCGTGGCGGGGCGGTAGGGCTCCGACTCGGGCCGGGCGGCGAGGTTGGCGAGCCGGACCTCGTAGCAAAAAAGCCCCACGGCCTGGGCGAGGTTGAGGCTCGGGAGACCGCGGTCGGTGGGGATCCGCACGAGCCAGTGGCACAGATCGAGTTCGGCGGTGGTGAGCCCGGCGTCCTCCCGGCCGAACACGGCGGCGACCCGGGCCCCGGCGTGGTGGCGGGCGAGTTCCTCGACCGCGGGGCGAAGCTCGAGGCCGTCGTTTCGGCGCCGGCCCAGGCGGGTGGTGAACCCGAGGGCGAGTTCCACGTCGCGGAGGGCCTCGAAGAGATCGGGCACGACCCGGGCGTTTCGGACGAGCTCCACGGCCTTTCGGGCCATGGGCTCGAGCCGGGGGTCATCGAAGATGCCGGGGGCGGGGTTGACGAGCACGAGGTCGCGGAGGCCGAAGTTGGCCATGGCCCGGGCGACGCTGCCCAGGTTTCCGCCGTAGAGGGGTTCCACCAGAACGATCGTGGGGTGCATGGGAGAGCCGGCGCCGTGGCGGGGGAGGAGAGCGAAAAGCGGGGAGGCCCATCGGGCCTCCCCGCCGGGGGCGTCGTCTATTTCTTTTCCGGCGGTTTGATGCCCAGGCGCTTCGCCGTATGGTCCCGGCCCATGTAGAAGTTGAGCCACGAGGAAGTCCACCGCAGGTCGTGGTTTACGGGGGGGACGATGTACGCGCCCAAGGTGTCCTCGGCCCCGTGGCTCTTGAGCCGCGGATAGGCCCGCACGTAGATGCACTGCTTCTTGTTCGGATAGACCTCGCACCAGCCCTCGAAGGAGCCGCCGCAGGGGCCGTTGCGCTGGCTTTTGGGGCACTGGCTCGTGGGACACAGGTACGCGACGTCGAACAGTCCGCAATCGCCGCAGTGCATGCACTCGTTGGTCATCACCTTCATGAAGTGCTCCACGCGGGTGAAGAAGTGCTCCATGCTCGTGCCGTCCACCGCGCGGGCCAGCGACTGCATGGGCTTGAACAGGAAGCCCTTGGTCTCGAACATGGCGTTGTGGAGCACCCGGAACATCTTGTAGCCGACGGGGGCCGCCGGACGGTCCTTGGACCGGTCCACCGGGACCTCCTTGTTGAGCCCGGTTTCGGGATCCTTCTCGAAGTAGTACCACCCGCCCGGCTGGGGGAAGTCGAACTCCCGCACCAGGTCCTGCCAGTTGGGGGCGAGTTCCTCGCCCTTCTCGATGATGAACTCCACGTCCTCGAACTTCATGCCGTGGCCGCCGATGTGGACCCCGGCGAACCCCATGCCCTTCATGAAGGCGTACATCTTGGCGGCCCGCAGGAGCCGCTCGGTCTTGCCCTTATCCTTGGACTTCTCCACCTCGGCCGCGATCTCCTGGACGAGCTTGTCCGTCACCACGCACCCCGGGATCCCGTTGCGGTTCATGAGCCGGGCGGCGCCCAGGGGCAGCACGTAGACGTTGCCGATGACGGGGATGTGGCCGTAGCCCAGGTGTTTCACCATGAGCAGGGCCTCGTGGAATTTGCGGGCGTCGTAGCCGAGCTGGGTCACGATGAACTGCGCGCCGGACTCCAGCTTCTTCTTGAGCTTGTAGTACTGCCCCATCTGCTCGGACTCGAGCTTCTTGAACGGGCTCACCGCAGCGCCCGCGAAGAAGTGGGTGGGGCCGAGGGTGGTGGAGCCCTTGAACGTGGGCACCTCGAGGCCCTGGTTGAGCGCGCCGATGAGCTGGAGGAGCTGCGCGGGGTCGAGATCGAACACGGGCTTCGCCCGGCCGCCGAACCCGCTCACCGGATAGTCGCCGGTCATGATGAGGAGGTTGCGGACGTTCTCGCGCTCCAGGCCGTAGAGGAGCCCCTCGAGCTGGTTGCGGTTCTTGTCTTTGCAGGTGAAATGGACCAGGGGCTCGATGCCGAGCTTGTTGATCTCGGCCCCGAGCATCTCGGCCGAGATCGCCGGGTTGCCGCCGGGGTTGTCGGTGATGGTGAGGGCGTGGATCTTGCCGCTCTTGGCGGCCGCCTCGGCCGACTCCACGACCACCTCCTGGGCCTTCTCCCGGGCGCCGCGTCCCGGCACCAGCTCCCAGGTGACGCTGAAGGTGTTCTCGTCGAGGAGGGACTCCTGGAATTTGCTCACGAACTCCGCCACCGGTCTTCCTCCTCCCCCTCCCAGGGGAAAAATGGGGATCGAAACAGGGAAAACGAGCGGCGCGGATTATAGGGGACGGGTTTCCGGGAAGTCAACGAAGGCCGGCCGAATGGAGAAAATGAAAACCGGTTATTCTCGAAGGGATCGAAGAAGCTCCGTCGCGAGTCGCCCGAGGGCGCGGTCGACGGCGCGGGAGAACCCGGCGATCCCGGAGTCCGCGACGGGCTCCGCCCAGCGGCCGTGGCGAAACGCCTTGACGGAGCCGTCCCGGCCGAGCACGGTCCAGGTGGCCTCGAGAACCCCCGCGCCTCCCGCCCGGTCCCAGAGGAGGGCATCCACGGTTCCGGTCACCGTGAGGTCGGGCTCGACGGGGGCCGGAGCGGGCCACACGGCCCCGACGACCCCGCTTGCGGCCAGGCTCCGGCGCAGGGCGTCGGCCACGAGGGGGCCGGGTTCGGCGGCCCATCGGGTTTGGGCGAGAAACCGAAGCCCCACGGATCCCTCGCTGACCGCGATTCGGTCGGTCCGATAGGCCGGAGCCGTCCGAAACGGCTCGATCGCGACCACCGGCCCGGCCGGGCCTCCCACGGTTTCCACCGGGGCGGCCGAGAGCCCGAGGCGCAGGACCGGTGCGGCGGGCCGGCGCCAGCCCGCGCAGGCCGCGAGGGGCAAGAGAGCGAGGCACCCGAGGAGCGCGCGCCGGTTCATCGGGTCTCCTCCGGCGGCGGCGCCTCCCAGACGAGGCGGGAGGGCGCCTCGTCCAGGTCGCGCGCGAGGGCTTCCACCCGGGCCGCGGCCCCCTCCACCCGTTCCAGGGCCAACAGGGCCGCCCGGGCCGTTGCGGCGGCGCTCCCACGGGCGGTGTCGGCGGCGGCCGCGGCCCGGTCCGCGGCTTCGCCCACCCGTTCGGCCGCGTCGGTTAGGTGGGCTTCCGCGGCCGCAAGATGGCCCGGGAGGTCGAGCCCCTCGATCTGGGCCCGTAGGGCCTGGGTGGCCTTCCGGGCGTCGGCCGCAGCCGCCGAGAGGTCGGCCACCAGGCCCGGGAGGGCCGGATCGGCCAGGAGTCGGTCGAGCCGGTCGGCCGCCGAGGCTAGCGATCCGGCGGCCCGGTCGGCCCGGGTGACGGCCGAGGCCAACGCCGGTTCCCCGAGGAGGCGCTCGAGCCGCTGGGCCGCCCGCGCGGCGGCGTCGGCCGCCGCCTCCAGCGCCCGGGCGGCCTCGGGGAGGCCCGAGGTGTTCACGAGCCGCCGGAGATCCCGGGCCAGGCCGGGGAGGTCGGCCTCCCGCAGGTCGGCCACCAGGCCGGCCACGTCGGTGGAGAGGTGGGTGAGGAACGAGGGCGCCGACGGGATCGTCCCGGGTGGCGTCTCGAAGGGAAGCTCGGGGCTGGGAGCCGCCTCGGTTCCCACGAACTCGAGCTCCACGAAGGCCGCGCCGGTGATGCCCACCGAACCCAGCCGGGCCCTGAGGCCCGGGCGGACCTCGAACGCCGGGTCGATCTCCATCCACACCTCCACGTGGTTGCCGTCCGGGGCCACCCGGATCGCGCTCACGCGGCCCAGGGGGACCCCCCGAAACTTCACCGGGGAGCCCACGTCGAGCCCCTGGACGCTGTCGGCGAAGTAGGTCACGTAGGACCGGTACTCCTTCCACACCCGGCTCGCGCCGAGCCACAGGAGCGCGGCGGCCCCCAAGAGGAAACCGACGATCAGAAACAGTCCCACCTTGAACCGGGTTGCATCGCTTGCCACGTCGCGCTCCGCGCAAAAAAGGGGAGGTCTTGGGGCCTCAGCCCGGGGGCACGCCCCGGGACCCGGGCTGCGCCGGTTCCCGCCGGAAAAACGCCCGGACCTTGGGGTCCGGGGGATCGTCCCGGAGGCGCCGGGGATCGCCCTCGGCCCGGATGCCGGCCGTCTCGGCGTCGATCAGGATGCACCGGTCGGCGGCCCGAAAGGCGCTTTCCAGGTCGTGGGTCACCATCAGGACCGTGATCCCCAGGTTGTCCCGCAACCCGAGCACCAGTTCGTCCAGTTCCGCCGCGGTCACCGGGTCGAGCCCCGAGGAGGGCTCGTCCAGCACCAGGATCGGCGGGTCCAAGGCCATGGCCCGGGCCACCCCGGCCCGCTTTCGCATGCCCCCGGAGATCTCGTTGGGGAACCGGTCGGCCGCGTCCCCGAGCCCCACCTCGGAGAGCTTCAGGCAGGCCAGGATCCGGGCCGTGACCTCGGGAAGTCCGGTGTGGCCCCGGATCGGGAGCATGACGTTCTCCGCCAGGGTCAGGTCGGCCAGGAGCGCCCCGGTCTGAAAGAGCACTCCGAGCCGCCGCAGGGCCTCCCGGCGCTCGGCCTCGGTCGCGGTTCCCATGTCCACCCCGGCGATCTCCAGGGTGCCGGCCAGGGGGGGGAGGATCCCGATCAGGGTCTTGAGGAGCGTGGTCTTCCCCGAGCCGCTTCCGCCAAGGATGGCAAAGATCTCCCGGGGCCGCACCTCGAAGGTCACGTCCCGCAACACGGCCACCCCCTCGTAGCCCACGGAAAGCCCTCGCGCCCGGATGACGGCTTCGGTCGGCATGGTCAAAACGGAAGGTACGTCAGCACCAGGGCGAAAAGGGAGTCGAGGACGATCACGAGGAAGATGCCCGTGACCACGGCCGAGGTGGCGGCGCGGCCCACCGCGTTCGCCCCGCCCCGCACGCCGAGCCCTTTGAAGCAGCCCACCCCGGCCGCCACGGTGCCGAACACGCAGCCCTTCAGAACGCCGATCACGAGGTGCCGCAGGGTCAGAATCGCCCGGGTCTCCTCCAGGTACTGGGCCGCCGTGAGGTCCATGGCGAACACCCCCACGGCGAGCCCGCCGAGGATGCCCGCGAGGTCGGACAGGAGGATCAGCACCGGCATGGACGCGGCCACGGCGGCCACCCGGGGCACGGCCAGGAACTCCACGGGGTCGAACCCCATGGTGACGAGCGCATCCACCTCGTCGTCCACCACCATGGCCCCGAGCTCGGCGGCGTAGCCGCTGCCCGACCGGCCCGCCACCAGGATCGAGGTGATCACCGGGCCGAGCTCCCGCACCATGGCCAGGGCCACCATGTCGGCCACGAGGATCTGGGCGCCGTAGGGTTTGAGCTGGAGCGAGCCGAGAAACGCCAGGATCAGCCCGAGCAGGGCGGCGCTCAGCACCACGATGGGCACCGCGTCCACCCCCGCCCGGTCCACGAACCGGAGCATCTCCCGAAACCGCAGCCGGGAGCGGAGCAGGCAGGCGAACGAGCACAGGAAGAGCCCCCCGGCGAAGGCGCACAGCCGCCGCATCTCCCCGAGCAGGTAGATGGCGTTGGTGCCGACCTGGAGGATGAGGCCCGGCTGGCCGCGCCGTTCGGGCAGGGGGCGGCAGGTCAGGTCCTCCCACGGGATGCGGCCGAGCACGGCGGCCACGGGGCCCCGGGCGCCCGTGAGCCGGAGCCGGCGTCCCTCGGCCCGCAGCGTCCGGTCGAGTTCGGCGAACACGGCCACGGCCGCGCCGCCCAGGTGCTCCACCTCGGCGAGGTCCACCACCAGGTCCCCCGATCCGGCCCGGACGCGGGCCAGGAGCTCCCGTCGGAGCTGGGCGGCCCGCTCCGCCGGGTAGCGGCCGTTCAGGCGCACGGCCGGGGATGGCGAATCGGCAACGGAGGGGAAGGGGGGTTCCACGGGGTCGGCCTCCTCGTGGGCCCAGAGTGTACCAGAAACCGGACGTCTGGCACCCCCGGGGGGCGGGGGGTACAATGCGGGGCCACCCTTTGCCGATCCGGAGGCGCCATGTTCGCCCGACTCGTGTTGCTCTTCACCCTGGTCCCGGCCCTCGAGATCTACCTCCTCATCAAGGTGGGGGCCGGGATCGGGGCCCTGAACACGATCCTCCTCATCATCGCCACCGGCGTGGTGGGGGCCCACTACGCCCGGCTCCAGGGGTTTTACGTGCTCCGGCGCCTGGAGGCCAGCCTGGCCGAGGGGCGGTTGCCCGCGGCCGAGATCCTGGACGGCGCCATGCTGCTGGTGGGCGGTGCGCTTCTCATCACGCCGGGCTTCCTGACCGACCTGGCAGGGTTCAGCCTGGTGTTCCCTCCGACCCGGGAGATCTGGCGGCGCCACCTGGTCGACTGGCTCCGCCGCCGCCTGGAGCGGGGCGAGATCGTGATCGTCCGCCGGCGGGATCCCTGGGACGGGAGTTCGTAGGGAAGCGGATGGGCTCGGGGCACACGCTTTTGCCTCCAACCGACCCGATGTCCGAACGGTCCCCCCCGTCCGATTGCGTGTTCGTGTACGGCACCCTGAAGCGGGGCGGCCGGTACCACCGGCGGATCGCCCCGTTCGCCCGGGCGTGGGCCGAGGGGTGGGTGCCGGGTCGGTTGGTCGATCTGGGGGCGTACCCGGGGTGGGTTCCCGGGCGCGGCCGGGTGTGGGGCGAGGTGGTGCGGGTCGAGCCGGCGGCCGAGGCCCTGGCCGTTCTGGATGACCTCGAGGACTACCACGGCCCCGGTGATCCGGCAAACCTCTACGAGCGCGTCCGGGTGCGGGTGGAAACCGGGACGGGCCCGGTGGAGGCCTGGGCCTACCGGTACCTGGGGCCGGTGTCGGGCGTGCCGGTGGTTCCCGGGGGCCGGTGGCCCGTGGGCCGCCCGGGAGCGGGGTAGCGGGACGACGGGTGCCGTTGCCTCGGTTGCCGGGGCGGGGATTCTCGGGAAGGGAGTAGCTGCGTGACGGAGTCGAACGCGTCGCCGAAAAACCACCGGAGCCGCATGGCCAGCGTGGTGTCGTGGTGTGTGACCCTGTTTCTGGTGGGCCTTGTCGTGCTCGTCATCGCTTACGGCGTGATGCGGCCCAAGCCCCCGCCTCCGGAGCCGGTGGCCCGGGTGACCAACGTGGAGGTGCGCACCGTGCGGCCCCGGCCGTACCGGGAGCGGCTGGAACTTCCGGCCCGCCTCGAGGCGCAGCGGCACGCCGCGGTGGCGGCCGAGTTCGGCGGCCGGCTCGCCCGGTGGCTCGTGGGGGAAGGGGCCACGGTGGCCCAGGGGCAGGTCGTGGCCGAACTCGACACCACGGCCCTGGAGGCCCAGCGGGCGGAGCTCCTGGCCCGGAAGGCTTCGGCCGAGGCCGCCGTGGCCCGGGCCGAGGCCGGGGTGCGGGCGGCCCGGGTGGCCCGGGAGCAGGCCGAGCGGGAGGTGGTCCGGGCCGAGGCGGCCCTCGAGGCGGCCCGGTCGGCCCTCACCCTGGCCCAGAAGGACCACGAGCGGGCCGAGCGCCTGGTGGACGCCGGCGTCCTGGACCGGGCGGCCCTGGACCGGGCGGTAAACGGCCTGGCCCAGGCCCGGGCGGCCGTGCGCCAGGCCGAGCAGGGGCTCGAGGCGGCCCGTCTCGGGGTCGAACGGGCCGAGGCCGGGGTGACGGAGGCCGAGCGGGCGCTGGAGGCCGCCCGGGCCGGGGTGACCGAGGTGTCCCGGGCCCTCGACACGATCGAGGTCCAGCTCGCCAAGAGCCGGATCCGGGCCCCGATCCCGGGTAGGCTCGATGCCCACCGGGTCGAGCCCGGCGAGGTCGTGGCCCCCGGGCAGGAACTCGCCCGGATCTACGATCTGTCGGCCCTGAAGGCGGTGGTGGACGTGCCCGAGCGGTTCGTGGCGTTTCTCGAGCCCTCGAATCCGGCCGTGGCCGCCTACACGGCCCGGTCCCGGCCCGGGGCCGTCCCCGGGGTGCGGGCCCGCGTGACCGTGCCGGGGCTTCCCAAGCTGACCGGCGGGGAGGAGGAGGGCCTCGAGCTTTCCGCCGAGGTCGTCCGGGTGGGCCAGGCGGCCGACCCCGTGAGCAACACCTTTCCCGTGGAACTCCGGGTGCCGAACCCGCAAGCGGCGCTCCGGCAGGGCCATATCGCCCGGGCCGAGATCGAGTTTCTGACCTACCCCGAGGCCATCGTGATCCCCTCCGCGGCCGTCCAGGTCACCGACCAGGGCCCCCGGGTCCTGGTGGTGGAGGAGGAAGGGGGGCGGCCCGTGGCCCGGGTGCGCGACATCGTCCCCGCCTCGATCCGGGAGGACGAGGTCCTGGTGCTCGAGGGGCTCGCCCCGGGGGACCGGCTCATTGTGGCCGGGTGGAAGGGGCTCGTGTCCGGCCAGGCCGTGCGGGTCGTGGTGGAGGACGGGGCCGTGGTGGCCTCGGACGGGGGAGGGACGGCCCGGTGATCCTCACCCGTTTTTCGGTCCGCCACTTCATGGCCGTGCTCGTGCTGTGCGTGGCCATCGT
The DNA here is from genome assembly GCA_964624725.1 of uncultured Thermodesulfobacteriota bacterium. Lineage (GTDB taxonomy): Bacteria > Desulfobacterota > Deferrisomatia > Deferrisomatales > Deferrisomataceae > Deferrisoma. Next base: position 3,189 of record CAZUYO010000063.1, on the reverse strand, counting down.
GGTGCTGGGCACGGCCGCCTACCTCTCGATGCCCCGGGAGGCGTTCCCCGACGTCAAGGTGCCGGTGATCACGGTGACCACCGTGCTCGACGGCGCCAACCCCACCGACATCGAGACCTCGGTCACCATCCCCCTGGAGACCGAACTCGACGGCGTGGAGGGCCTGGAGGAGCTCCGGAGCACCTCCATGACCGACCTTTCGGTGATCTCCATCGAGTTCGACCCCGAGGTGGACACCGAGGTGGCCCTGGCCCGGGTGCGCGACGCCGTGGACAAGGCCAAGGGGGAACTGCCGCCCGAGGCCGAGGAGCCCATCGTCAAGGAGTTCTCGTTCGCGGGCGACGTGCCCGTGATGGTGGTGAACCTGGTGGGCCCCGCCTCCATGGCCCTTTCGGAACTCAAGGACCTGGCCGACCGGGTGGAGGACGAGATCCAGCGCATCCCGGGCGTGCTCGACGTGAAGATCCGGGGCGGCCGGGAGCGGCAGGTGCGGATCGAGGTGGACCCGGTGCGGCTTCGCTACTACGGGCTCGTTCCGGCCCAGGTGGAGGCCGCGGTGCGGGGCACCAACCACAACGTGTCGGCCGGGGTGGCCGACGGGCCCCTGACCCGGGTGATCTACCGGGTGCCGGGGGAGTTTCGGTCGCCGGCCGAGATCTTCGACCTGGTGGTGGGCCGTTCCCCCGACGGGGTGCCGGTGTACCTCAGGGACGTGGCCACGGTGACCTACGCCTTCGCCGACGAGACGAGCCGGGCCCGGCTCTACGATTTCCGGGCGGCCGACGGGGAGCGCTCCCTCGGCCGGTACGTGGAGCCCCAGAAGACCGTGTCGCTGGAGATCATGAAAAAGAGCGGGGAGAACATCCTCGCCGTGACCGACGCGGTCAAGGCGCTCCTGGGGGAGCTCGGGCTGCCGCCCCAGGTCAAGGCCGTGGTGGCCCTCGACACCTCCCGGGACGTGCGCCGCATGGTGAGCGATCTCGAAAACGGCATCCTCACGGCGCTTCTGCTCGTGCTCGGGGTGATCCTGGTGGGCCTGGGGGCCCGAAACGCGTTCCTCGTGGCCTGGGCGATCCCGTTCTCCATGCTGATCTCGATCCTGGTCCTGCGGCTCCTGGGCTACACCCTGAACATGATGGTCCTGTTCTCGCTCCTTCTGGCCCTCGGGATGCTCGTGGACAACGCCATCGTGATCGTGGAGAACATCTACCGCCACCACAGCCTGGGCCTCTCCCGGCCCCGGGCGGCCGTGGTGGGCACGGCCGAGGTGGCCTGGCCGGTCATCGCGTCCACCGCGACCACGGTGGCCGCGTTCCTGCCCATGGTGTTCTGGCCCGGGATCATGGGCGAGTTCATGGCCTATCTCCCGGTCACGGTGATCGTGGTGCTCTCGAGTTCGCTCTTCGTGGCCCTCGTGATCAACCCGACCCTGTGCGCGCTGGTGATGAAGCGAAAGCGCGGGGCCGAGGCCACGGTGGACCCCGAGACCACCCGGCCCACCTACCGGGCCGTGGTGCTCTACGGCCGGTTCCTGGAGTTCCTCCTGGACCGGCCCGGGTGGACCCTGACCACGGCCTTCGCCGTGCTCCTTCTCGTGTTCGCCGTGTACGGGGTGTTCGGCCACGGGGTGGAGTTCTTCCCGACCATCGACCCGAACCTCGTCATGGTCAGCGTGACCCCGCCCGAGGGGACGAGCCTCGAGGCCTCCGACCGCCTGAGCCGGGCGGCCGAGGACCGGGTGTTCGGCCGGCCGGGGTCGGGGTACGACCGGCCGGTGGAGAACCTCAAGCACGCCACGGTGACCGTGGGACTCGAGGCCCGGGGCGGGTTCGGGGAGGAGGGGCTCGGGCCGGTGGTGACCCGGGTGCAGTTCGTGGAGCGGCCCTACCGCACCGAGAGCACGGCCGACACCCTGACCGAGATCCGCCGCCGGCTCGAGGGGCTCGACCGGGACGGCCGGCGGGTGGCGCCGCCGCTCCACGGCGCCGAGTTCGACGTGGTGAAGCCCCAGGAGGGGCCGCCCACGGGCAAACCCGTGTCGATCCAGCTCTTCGGGGACGACCTCGCCCAGCTCGCGGCCGTGGCCCAGGACATGAAGGCGCTCATGGCCTCGGTGCCCGGCGTGGCCAAGCCCACCGACGACGCGGCCGCGGCCCAGCCGACCCTCGAGTGGGCCGTGGACCGGGCCAAGGCCGGCATGCTGGGGCTCGACCAGGCCTCGGTGGCCGGGGCCCTCCAGATGACCGTGGGCGGCCGCCGGGCCGGCACCTTCGGCCACGGCGACGACGAGCAGGACATCTGGCTTAGGCTCCCCAAGCCCTACCGGCTCGACACCGACCGGGTGCTCACGGTGCCGATCCCCACGGCCCTGGGCGGGGCCGTGCCGGTGGGGGCGGTGGCCCGGCCCGAACTCGTGCCCGGGCCGATCCAGATCAAGCACCTGGACCGCAAGCGGGTGGTCACCGTGGGGGCCGAGGTGGAGCCCTGGGTCCGGGCCGACGCCGACGTGCGCGCCGCGTTCCAGGCCAAGGCCCGGGCCTACCCGTTCCCCCCGGGGGTCACCTACCGGTTCGCCGGGGCGGCCGAGGAGCAGGAGGAGTCCACCCGGTTCCTCTCCCAGGCCTTCGTGGTGGCGCTCTTCCTGATCGCCCTGGTGCTCGTGCTCCAGTTCAACTCGATCCTGGTGCCCGGGATCGTGATGACCTCGGTGATCCTGAGCTTCATCGGGGTGTTCCTGGGGCTCCTCGCGTTCCGGATGCCCTTCGGGATCATCATGAGCGGCATCGGGGTGATCTCGCTCGCGGGCGTCGTGGTGAACAACGCCATCGTGCTCCTCGACGCCGTGCGCCAGTTCCAGCGGCGGGGCCAGAGCGTGCGGGACGCCGTGGTGAGCGCGGGGATGGTCCGGTTCCGGCCGGTGCTCCTCACGGCCGTGACCACGATCCTGGGGCTCGTGCCCATGGCGCTCAAGATCAACATCGATTTCCTGAACCTGGCGGTCCAGTACAACACCGAGTCGAGCCAGTGGTGGCAGTCCATGGCCGTGGCCATCATCTTCGGCCTGGCCGTCGCCACCGTGCTCACCCTGGGCGTCGTGCCGACCCTCTACCTCCTCTACGCCCGGTTCCGGCTGTGGCTCTTCCTGAAGCTCGGCTGGAAGGTGGACCGGGAGATGGACATCATGGGCCT
>CAZUYO010000062.1:7747-12065 GCA_964624725.1 uncultured Thermodesulfobacteriota bacterium | reverse complement strand
CGTGCCGTTCGTGCCACCACCTCCCGGGCGAGCACTTTGCGACCTCCGCTCCCTGTGACGACTGCCACAGCACGGGTTCCTGGGAAAGCGCCAGGGTCGACCACGACTCGGTCACGGGGTCCTGCGCGTCCTGCCACGACGGCGTGTCGGCGCCGGGGAAGCCCGGGGGCCACTTCGTGACCTCGCAGCCCTGCGAGGTCTGCCACACCACGAGCGGTTGGGACCCGGTCCGGACCTACCGCCATAGTTCCGGAGCCTACCCGGGCGATCACGCGAAGAACCTCGCCTGCCGCGACTGCCACGGCGCCAACAGCGAGGCGGTCACCTGGCCCGCCCCGGCGTACCAGCCCGACTGCGCGGCATGCCATGCGGGCGATTTCAAGCAGGGCCCGCACAAAAAGACGAAGAACCCGGTCACGTACTACACGGTGTCGGAGCTTCGCGACTGCACCGGGGCCTGCCACACCTACGTGGACACGTCCCTCACCACGATCGAGAAGACGCGCTCGGGCAAGCACAGCGTGTCCAAAGGAGGATTTTGATGCACCGCCGGTTTCTGGCCGTCGCTCTCGCCATGGCCGTGGGAGCTTTCGGTATTGCGCTGGCCCAGCCCCGTGCCGGGCGGGTGTTGGAACGGGTGACGGTGGAATCCCTGACCGGGGGCGTGGAGCTGGCCGTGCGTTTTCCGTTTCCGGTCCAGGTGCGGGAGGGATTCCCGGTGGGGGCCACCAAATTGTTTGCGGTTCGCATCGAGCCGCTGGGGCTCCAGGGGGAGGAACGGGCCGCGGCGGCCGAGCGGGAGATCCGGGCGCCCTCGGGGGCCGCGGGGACTCCGGTCGCCGAGGTGGTCTACGACGGCGAGATGTTCGGCGGACCGTACCTCCTGGTGGTGTTCCGCCGCCCCGCCGTGGCGCGCGTTCGGCCGGCGAACGACGCCCGGGGGTTGGTGATTGCGGTGACGGAACCGACTGGGGAGCCCGAAGCGGGCCGCCACGGAGGGCGTTGACATGAAAGGACTGACACTCCTGCGGCGGGTGGCCGCGGGGATGGTTGCCCTGGGACTCGTGGCGAGTTCCGGGGCGGCGGAGGGGGATCCGAGCGGGAAGCACGGCGCGTGGTACGCCGTGAACCTCACGTCGACCCTCACGCCGGTGGAGGCGAAGGATCTGCCCGCCAAGGACAGGCTCGCGACCTACACGGTGTACCACACCGTCTTCGAGCGGTCCGGCACCCGGTGGCACCGATGGCGGGCCGGGCTTTTCGCCGACAAGGCGGGGGCGAAACAGGCCTTGGCCCGGCTCCTCGCAGCCTATCCGTCCGCCTGGGTCGTTCAGGTGGCCCCATCGGAAGCCGAGCGCGTGCTGGCGGCCGTTCCCGTGTCGGATGCGCCCGGCGGATTGCGGGTGGTGGATTTGTCCCCGCCCTCGAGATCCCCGGGGGGCCTGGCGGGGCCGGGCGCGGCCGAGCCCGACGCTCTCGAACGCGCACGGGAAGCCCTCAGGTCGGGGGACTACGGCCGAGCGGCGGCGCTCTATGAACAACTCGTCGAGACAGGGGGCGCCAACGCCCCGGCCGAGGCGTGGGAGTACCTGGGGGTGGCCCGGGAGCGCGCCGGCGACGAGGCGGGCGCCAAAGAGGCGTACCAACGATACTTGGCGTTGTTCCCCGACGGGAGCGGTGCGGAACGCGTGCGGCAGCGGCTGACGGCGCTCCTTACGGCGCGAAGCGACCCGGCACCCGCTTTGCGGGATCCCAAACCCGCGACCGGGAGCGGATGGGAGAGAGAAGGGTACATCGGGTTTTCGCAGTTCTACGAGCGCGACACCTCATGGGATTCCGATGGAGCGGACGTAAACCGCTCCGCCATCGCCACCGATCTCGACCTGGAAGGGTACGTGCGAAAGGACGGCCGGGAGCTGGGCGCCGAATTCTCCGGGGGGTACGACCGCGACTTCGTGGATTCGGACGACACCGGCAGCCGGATCAGCCGCCTGTTCGTCGAGGGCAGCCTAGGAGACCGCCGAACGGGGTTGCGGCTGGGCCGCCAGTCCGAAACCGGGCGGGGGGTGTTCGGGCGGTTCGACGGCGGGCTCGGGTGGTTCGGCCTGTCCGAGCGGGTTCGGTGGAATCTCGTCGCCGGCTACCCCGTGGACACCACCAGCGTTCCCCACCCCGAAACGGAGCGGAGGTTCTGGGGGCTGAGCGCCGACCTGGAGGGGGGGGCGTGGGGGGACTGGACCGTGTACTTTCTGGATCAGCGGGCCGACGGTCTGGTGGACCGCCGGGCCGTCGGGGCGGAGGTTCGCAAATCGGACGAATGGTCGAGCCTGTACGGGCTGCTGGACTACGACGTTTCGTACCGCAGCCTCAATCTGTTTCTCCTCTCCGGGACGTGGCGAACCCAGGCGCGCACCACGTTCCACGCGAGCGTGGACCACCGGTGGAGCCCGTTCCTGACCACCTCGAACGCCCTGGTCGGACAGGACGAGGACGACCTCGGGGACCTCCGGGATCGGCTCTCGGAGGACGAGATCCGCGATCTGGCCCGGGACCGCACGGCGCGATCGACGAGCGTGACGGTCGGGGTGTCGAAGCCCCTGACGGACCGGGTGCAGGTCAACCTCGATCTCCTGGCCACCAAGATGGGCGGCACCGAGGACTCGGGTGGCGTGGTGGGCACCGATCCCACGGGCCCCGACTACTACGCCACGATCCAGTTCATCGTGACCGACCTGCTCATGGAGGGCGATCTCTCCCTACTGGGCGTGCGGGTCGCCGATACCGAATCGTCGCGGCGGTACGCCCTCGACCTGAACAACCGGTACCCGTTCGGCCGGGCGTGGCGGCTCAACCCCCGGCTGTTCCTGGAGCACCGGGACGGCAAGGACGGCCGGGGCGACCAGGACCGCGTCCGGCCCCAGTTCCGCATCCACTACCGCCCGGACCGCCGTTGGACCCTGGAGCTCGACGCGGGAGCCGAGTGGTTCCGGGAGGAGTGGGACGGGGACGCGGAGATCACCCGGGGATACTTTTTCAGTTTGGGATACCGGCTGGACTGGTGAGCCGAAAAACGACCGGGGCCCGAAGGCCCCGGTCATCCCCGTTGGGAAGGGGAGGGAGGGGTGGGGGGATCAGCCCTTGGGCTCGGGGAGCACCTGCTCGAACGCGTCCTCGTCCATGAGCGCCCCGCGGGCCACGAGCTGGCGGTATTTGAGGAAGTCGATCACGTCCTCCCCGGTCATCTTCCGGGTGCTGAACGCCGTGAACCCCAAGAATGCCTCGCACATCATGTTCGCCGCCAGCCAGTGCCGGTTCGCCAGCTTCGCCTGGTCCCAGAAGAACTTCTTCTTCGCCCGGATCATGTCGATCGACATCTGCAGGCACCCCGGGAACAGGTTCGCGAACTTCCAGACGATCTGGTTGACTTCCTTGTCGAGGAGTTCGAAGTCCACCGTGCAGGACTTCACGAGTTCCTTGGCCTTCTTGGCCTCCTCGCCCGTCTTGAACTCCCCGTACACGATCTCGCCGTCGCGCACGTAGTCCTCGGTGATCACCTGGGGGTTGCGGATGAAGTTGCCGTCCGCGGTCTTCAGCACCGGCACGACCTTCGAGATGAGGCCCTTGGCCTTCATCTTGTAGGCCGACCACAGCTCGCACGAGATGCAGTTCCACATGGCGTCTTCCATGGTGAGGAACCACGGCAGAAAGTCCGTGGACCCGCCCACCGGCGCCGAACCGTGCTTGGGCCCGGCCTGGCCGAACACCGCCAGATCCGAGGCGATCGCGAGGTCGCAGGCCATGCCGATCTCCTGGCCCCCGGCCACCCGCATGCCGTTCACGCGGCAGATCACGGGCTTTTTGCAGTCGAGGATGGAGTCGACCATGAGGTTAAACAGATCCATGTACTCGCCGTACTCGTTGGGCCGGCGGGAGTAGTACTGGGAGTACTCCACGGTGTTCCCGCCGGTGCAGAAGGCCTTGTCGCCGGCGCCGGTGAACACCACGGCCACGACCGAGCGGTCGCCGGAGGCGGCCTTGAAGCCGGCGATCACGCCCTTGACCATCTCGGTGGTGTAGGAGTTGTACTGCTTGGGGTTGTTCAGCGTGATCCAGGCCACATAGAGGTCGGGCACCACGTTGCCGTCGGGGTCCACGAGGGGCTTTTTCTCGTACACGGTGCACGGGGGTTCCGTGCCCCAGTACTCGCCCTTGAACAGCCCGTGGTCCTTGAGTTCGTTGTCGCGGGGCAGCCAATCGAGACTCATACGGTTCCTCCTTTTGATGCGGTCAACGGTCTACGGTCTACAGTCTGCGGTCT
>CAZUYO010000062.1:0-7647 GCA_964624725.1 uncultured Thermodesulfobacteriota bacterium | reverse complement strand
CCAGCCTTCCAGCCTAGAAGTCCGGCTCCAGGATCACCCGTTTTTCCAGCTTGCCGTGGTGGGCGGCCTCGAACACCTCCTGAATCTGGCTCATGGGCCGGGTTTCGATGAACGGCTCCACCTGCACCTTGCCCTCCTGCACCAGCTTGAGCACGCTCGGGTAGTGCTTGGGCGGGCAGCCCCAGGTACCCACGAGCTCGGCGTCGAAGGCCATGAGCCGCGAGAGCATGTACTCCACCTTGGCCGGGGTGTAGCCCACCACCACCATCCGGCCCACGAACGAAAGGAGCGAGAGCCCCAGTTCCTGGCCCGGCTTGGTGCCGGAGACCTCGAAGATCTTCCAGCCCCAGTTGTGGGGCAGGCCGTTTTGCTTGGCGATCTGCTTGAACTCGGCCGCCACGTCCTTGGGGCCCTTGTCCCGGGGGTTGATGGTGGCGTCGGCCCCGTACTGGCGGGCTTTCTCGAGCTTCGCGTCGTCGATGTCCACCCCGATCACGAACGCGGCGCCGAAGGCCTTGGCCATCTGGGTCATGTAAATCCCCACGCCCCCGCCGCACCCGATCACGATCACCCGGTCGCCGGGCTTGAGGTCGCCGCGCACCGCGGCCTGGTAGGGGGTGGTCACGGCGTCGGCGATCACCGAGTAGTGCGACAGCGGCTTGTCCCGCTTGTCGATCACGCACAGATCCCGGTAGGGCACGGGGATGTGGCTCGCGTACCCGCCGTAGATGCCCAGGCTGTTGCCGGGCATCTTCTGGGCCAGGCACCGGTTCTCCCGGCCGCTCTTGCAGATGGCGCACTCGCCGCAGGGCATGACCGCGGGGATCAGGACCTCCTTGCCGACCCAGTCGGAAGGACCCGCCACCACCGTGCCGGCGATCTCGTGGCCCAGCACCAGCGGCGCGGGGTTCACGGTGGGCACGCCCAGGTAGAAGTACGAGAGGTCGGTGTGGCACACGCCGCAGCCGGCCACCTCCACCAGCACCTCCCCCTCGCCCAGTTCGGGGACCGGGAGTTCCACCCGTTCCAGCACGCCGGGCTCCCCGGTCTTGGGGTCCGAGGGCTTGGTCATCTGCCAGGCCAGGATCTTGTCGGGAACGCTCATGGCTCTCCTCCTTCAAGGAATGGGGTTCACGATCCGGACGACGCATCCCCCCCGCCCTCCAGGTGGCGGAGGAACGCCTCCACGGTTTCCACCCGCAGCAGGGGCCACAGGGGGCTCTTGCGGTAGAGCGAGAGGCAGGCCTCGTGGACCTCGGGTTTGTGGGCGGCCGTGGCGTCCTCGAGGATCACGGCCCGAAAATCGTGGGCCAGGGCGTCGAGCGCCGTGGCGAGCACGCAGTAGGGGGTGGTGATCCCGGCCACGGCCACGGTGTCCACCCCGAGGAGCCGCAGGGTCTGGTCCAGGTCGGTCTTGTAAAAGGCGCTGAACCGGCGCTTCGGCAGGTGGATGTCCCCCGGCGCCGGCTCGAGCTCGGGCACCACCTCGGCCCCCGGGGTGCCCCGGAGGGCGTGGGGCTTCATCCGGCCCCCGAACAGGAAATCGCCGGGCAGGAACGAGTCGTTGGCGTACACCACCGGGAACCCCCGCCGCCGGAGCGCCTCGGAGGCCCGTCGGATGGCGGGAACGATCGCCATGCCCTCCCGCTCGATGGCGGTGTGCTCCCCGGACTTCAGGTTGTCCACCAGCATGTCCACCACCACCAGGGCCGGGGTCACGGGGTCTCCTCCAATCCGAGGATCCGGGCGGCGTTCCCGCCCAGGATCGCCTCCTTGGCCGCCTCCGACAGGGGCAGCTGCCGGATCGCCTCCACGTTGGCACGGATGCCGGGGTTCCCCGGCCAGTCGGAGCCGAACACCACCTTGCGGTGAATCCGTTCGAGCCCCGGGAAGTAGCTCAGGAGCTTCCGGGGCGGGAGCCCCGAGATCTCCAGATAGAGGTTCGGGTGGAGCCCCGCCAGGAACTCGGCCCGGTCGTACCAGAACCCCCGGCCCCCGTGGACCATGAGGAGCGTGAGCTCCGGGAAATCCACGGCCACCTCGTCCAGATGCAGGGGGTCGCCGTATTTCAGCTTGGCGCCCCGGAACACGCTGGAGCCGGTGTGGACCATCACGGGCCAGCCGAGCTCCTGGCACGCGCCGTAGAGCGGGTAGAGCTCCCGGGCGTTGGGGTAGAAGTGCTGGTACGTCGGGTAGAGCTTGAGCCCCCGGAACCCGAGGTTCGCCAGCCGGTGGACCTCCCGGTCGAGCCGCCGGGTCACCCAGGGGTTCACGTTGGCGAACAGGATGAGCCGGTGGCACCCGCCGAACCGCTCGAGCACGTACTCGTTGGAGGTGACCCCGGTGACCCCGGGGCTCACCTCCGGCAACCCCACGGCGTAGTCCACGCCCTCGGCGGCCAGGTACCGGTCGAACCGCTCCGGCGAAAGCAGGGCGTCCCAGTCCCCCCGCTCGTCCCAGAAGCTGTCGCAGAACGACCGGGCGGGCGGCTCCAGGTGCTCCCGGGCCGCCAAGTGCACGTGAAAATCGATGACCATGGCCGGGCCGGGAGATCCCCGGGGGACCGGTTACCGGTGCTTCCACTCGGGCCGGCGCTTCTCCAGGAACGCCTGGAGCCCCTCCTTCGCGTCCTCGGTGGTCATGAGGTCGTGGAGGTAGACGTGCTCCACCTTGGAGAGCGCGTCGGCGAACGAAAGCCCCTTGGCCGTGCGGATCGCCTTCTTGGTCGCCCGGAGCACGGGCCCCGAGAGCGTTGTGAAGACCCGCAGGAACTTCCCGAACTCCTCGTCGAACGACTCCAGGGGCACCACCTTGTTCACGAGCCCCAGGGCGAGGGCCTCCTGGGCCCGGATGGTCTCGCCGCCCACGATGAGCTCGAAGGCCCGCTTCTCGGGGATGACCCGGGGCAGCACCACGGCCGCGAGGGGCGGGAACACCCCCACCTTCACCTCGGGCTGGCCGATCTTGAGGTTCTCGGCCGCCACGATCATGTCGCAGAAGATCGCAAGTTCGCATCCGCCCCCCAGGGCGGCGCCCTTCACGGCCGCCACCGTCGGGATCTCGAGGGCGTCGAGGTGGTGGAAGATCTCGTGGAACACCTCGATCATCCGCTCCACCTTGTCGGGGGTGTGGTCGGCCACGTCCACCCCGGCGGAGAACGCCTTGTCCCCCTCGGCCGTGACCACGAGGGCCCGCACCTCGAGCTCCCGGGCCTTCACCTTCGCCAGGGCGTCGTTGAGCTCCTCCATGGTGGGGATGTCGAGCACGTTGTACGGCGGCCGGTTGATCGAGACCCAAGCGGCCCCGTCGGCGTCCCAGGTCTTGATGAACTTGTAGTCACTCATGGTCTTCCTCCCGTGCAGGGGCTGGCGGCGAAGCGCCGAGAAGGCCTGTGCTTTCCAGCCTCCCAGCTTCCCAGCGTTCCAGCCTAAATGTACTGTCCCCCGTCCACCTTGATCACCTCGCCGGTGATGTGGCGGCCGCACTCCGAGGCGAGGAACGCCACGAGCCAGGCCACGTCCTCGGGCTTTCCGGCCCGTTTCACCGCGGACTCGTTGATCGCGGCCTCCCGGAACTCGGGGGGCATGCTCTCGCCCATCTCGGTCAGGATGAACCCGGGGGCCACCGAGTTGCAGGTCACGCCGTATTTCCCGAGGTCCTTGGCCGCGGCCTTGGTGAGGCCGATCACCCCGGCCTTGGCGGCCGAGTAGTTGGTCTGGCCGAACTTGCCCCGGAGGCCGTTGATCGAGGTGATCGAGACGAAGCGCCCGTATTTCTGCTCCCGGAAGATCGGGGCGGCGGCCCGCAGGTAGTTCCAGGTGCCCTTCAGGTCCACGTCGAGGACCCGGTCGAACTGCTCCTCGGTCATCTTCCACAGCACCCCGTCCCAGTTCATGCCGGCGTTGGTGACCAGGATGTGGAGCCCGCCGAGCTCCGCCACCACCTTGTCCACCATGGCCTGGGCGTCGGCGAAGCTGGCCACGTCGGCCTGCACGGCGAGCCCCCGTCGGCCCATGGCCTCGAGCTCCCGCACCATCTTCTCCGCCTCTTCGGCGCTCTTCCGGTAGTTGAGGGCCACGTCGGCCCCGCAGCGCCCCAGCTGGCGCACGATCTCGGCCCCGATGCCCCGGGTGCCGCCGGTGACGATCGCCACCTTTCCGGTCAGGTCCACCATCGCAGCGTCCTCCTTTCCCCTCGGAATCACGATTCCCTACGAATGATCGTGGCCATCGTGGAGCCGCCCCCGCCGCAGATGGCGGCGATGCCGAGCTCCTTGTCGAGGCGCTTGAGCGCGTAGTAGAGGGTCACGAGGATCCGGGCGCCGGAGCAGCCGGTGGGGTGGCCCAGCGCGATGGCGCCGCCGTGCACGTTGAGTTTTGAGCGGTCCCAGTTCAGCATCCGCTCGTTGGCGATCACCTGGGCGGCGAAGGCCTCGTTCACCTCGATCAGGTCCATGTCGTCCAGGGTCATGCCGGCCCGCTCCAGGGCCCGGGGGATCGCAACGCCCGGCCCCTCGCCCATGTAGCGGCCGTCCACCGCGGTCTGGGTGTACTCCACCACGGAGAAGAGCGGCTGGAGGCCCTTCTCCCGGGCCTTCTCCCGGGTCATGGCCACCAGGAACGCCGCCCCGTCGGTGAGCCCGCAGGAGTTGCCGGCCGTCACCGAGCCGTCCTTTTTGAAGGCGGGCGGGAGCTTGGCCATCTGCTCCACGCTCACCTCGTAGCGGATGGACTCGTCCTTGTCGAACACGATGTCCGGGCTCTTGCGGCCCCCCGGCACCGTGACGGGGACGATCTCCTCGTCGAACCACCCGTTCTTCTGGGCCTCGGCGGCCTTGCGGTGGCTGTCGGCCGCAAACTCGTCCATCTCCCGGCGGCTGATGCCGTACTTCTCCACCAGGTTCTCCGCCGTGAGCCCCATGGAGAGGTCGGCGATGGGGTCGTGGGAGTCGGTCCAGCCGTCCTCGATGGTGACCGGGCCCATCCGGAACCCCTTCCACCGGTACCCCTTGATGAGGTGGGGAATCGTGGACATGCTCTCCATGCCGCCGCAGAGCACCACGTCGGCCTGGCCCACCTGGATGAGCTGGGTGGCGAGGCTCACGGCCTTCATGCCGGCGGGGCAGGCCTTGTTGATGGTGACCCCCGGCACGTGCTGGCCCACCCCGCCCTTCAGGGCCGCGGTGCGGGCCGGGTTCACGTGGTTTCCGGCCTGGCGGCACGACCCGATGATGGCGTCGTCCACCTCGTCGCCCGCCACGTTGGCCCGCCGCAGCGCCTCCCGGATCGGGAACGAGGCCAGGTCGTACACCTTCATGTCCTTGAGGGTGCCGCCGAACCGGCCCATGGGGGTGCGCACGGCGCTCACAAACACGATGTCGCTCAACGTTCGCATCTTCGCTTCCTCCCTTCGGGGGCACCACGGGGTGCCGGATGAACGGTGACGGGTCGGGCGAAACGGCCCGCGGGGAGCCCAGGGCTCCGTCCGCGGGCCGCGCTCATGCCGTTGCCTTCTTCTTGGCCCGGATCGGGATCGGCTCGGCGGGAAGGTCGGGGGGCGGCGGGGCGCCCACCGCCTTCTCCACGGCACCGAACCGGGGCGGGCAGGCCTCGAAGCAGGTGCCGCACTTGATGCAGACCTCCTGGTCGATCACGTGCACCAGGCCCTTCCCGCCCGCGATGGCATCCACGGGGCAGCGCCGGGCGCAGGTCATGCAGGCCCGGCATTTCTCGGGGTTGATGTAGTAGGTGGGGACCTCGGCCAAGAGGCGCTCCACCTCGTCCCGGGGGAAGAGCCGCTCCAGGGCCGCCCTGTCCGTGATCCTCTGGGAGAGCTTCTCCCGCGCCGCGAGCTTGAGGTACGGCACGAGCCCGTCCAACCGGGCGATCTGCTCCCGCACCTCCGCCGGGTCGAGCCCTTCGCCCTCGCCCAGGGGGCCCAGGGCGCGGATCTCCCGGCTGAAGTCGTTCATGAGCTCGGCGAACCGGGTGCCCTCGCCGGACGAGAGCTCCTCGAACCGCACCCGGGCCGGGTTCACCCCCACGTGCTCCAGCACCCCCTTGGTGAGTTGCACCATGTTCTGGGCGTAGAAGTTGCCGTGGGTGATGTAGTGGCACTCGCCCAGGTAGCACCCGCCGATGAACACGCCGTCCACGCCGTTTCGGAACGCCCGCAGCACGAACGACATGTCCACGCGGCCCGAGCACATGACCCGGATGAGCTTGATGTCGGTGGCGTATTGGAGACGGGACACGCCCGCCAGGTCCGCAGACCCGTACGCTCACCAGTTGCAGACGAAACCGATCAGCTTGGGCTTGAACTGCATGGGGGATCCTCCCTTCGCGTGTTCACCGACGATCTGCAACCCTCGGATCTGGCGCCGAACCCCCACGTGGGGGACGCGGCGGATTCCGCCCGGGCACCGAAAGGCCGTTGGGTGGGCGGGCGGAGACGGATCACAGGGATTCGGCCAAAATCTCCACCACGTCCTTCACCTCCAGGGTGGCGTCCTCGCCGAGCCCCAGGCGGCTGTCCTCGAAGTTGGCGACGCAGTACGGGCAGGCGGTCACCAGCACCTCGGCCCCCACGTCCAGGGCCTGGCGCACCCGGAGTTCGGAGAACCGCTCCGCCTTCGGCGTGTCCATCCAGATCCGGCCGCCGCCCCCTCCGCAGCACAGGCTGTCGACCCGGGTGTCGGCCATCTCCACGAGCTCGGCACCGGCCACCTCGGTCAGGAGCAGCCGCGGCGCGTCGTACACCCCGTTGTGCCGGCCCAGGTAGCACGGGTCGTGGTAGGTGACCCGGCGGCCGTACCCGCCGGGGATCTCGAGCCGTCCCTGGCGGACCAGGTCGAGGAGCAGCTCGCTGATGTGCATCACCTCGAACCGCACCATGAACTCGGGGTATTCGTTCTTGAAGGTGTGATAGCAGTGGGGCGAGTTCACGACGACCCGTTTCACCCCCCGGTCGATGAACGCCTTGATGTTCTCGCGGGCGAGTTTTCGGAACACCTCCTCGTCGCCCGCCTTGCGGATGCTTTCGCCACAGCAGCTCTCGGTCTCCCCCAGGATGCCGAACGACACCCCGGCCCGCTGGAGGAGCTTCGCCGTGGCCGCGGCCACCCGCCGAAGCCGCCTGTCGTAGGAGTAGTAGCACCCCGTGAAGTAGAGGACCTCCATGCCCTCCTCGAACAGGGGCACCCCCGCCTCCTTCGCCCAGGCGCCGCGAGCCTCCCGCGGTTCGCCGAAGGGGTTTCCGGTGGTGCTCAGGTTGCCGCTGACGCCCCGCACCGGCCGCACGTTGGCCGGAAACACCCCGTATTCGGTGGCGATTTTGCGCAGCACCACCCCCGAGTGGATCTGCCGGACGTCCCGCGGGCAGCGCTGGGGGCAGCGGCCGCAGGTGGTGCACCGCCAGATCTCCTCGTTTTCGATCTCGGTCATCCCGAACGCGGCCTGGCGCACGATCTTTCGCATGCTGAACCGGCGCACCCGGTTCCAGGGGCACACCACGTCGCACAGGCCGCACTGGAAGCAGTACTGGAACGGCTCGCCCCCTTCGGAGCGGATGAGATCGCGAATTTCCTTGTAGTCGGCTACGTTTTCCATGATCCCGTCCTTCGGTCGCGGCGTGGTGGCCCGCTTTCAG
>CAZUYO010000061.1:0-12067 GCA_964624725.1 uncultured Thermodesulfobacteriota bacterium | reverse complement strand
CCCCCCAGTCCTTCACGTGGTCCTCCTCCGCCTCCCCCGCCCCGTTCACCTTCTGGGCGTCCCCGTTGAACACGAACGCGCTCGCCGTCCACCCCTCCCCCTCGTACCCCACCTGCACCGCCGTCTCCCGGATCTCGCCCAGCTCCAGGGTCAGCGGGTCCGAGATCATGTGGCTCGGGTACGCCCCGAACGGCAGGTACTGGCGGCCAAACCGGGCGGTCCAGCCGTCTCGGGCGTAGTCCACGGTGGCCTCGTCCACCTCGATGGGCTCGGTCTCGTCCTCCTCGAACAGCAGCACCAAGGCGGCGGTGAGCTGGTCGTTGACCTGGGCGTCGAACCCGAGCTGGGCGGTGGCCACGGTGAGGTCGCTGGTGGCCTCGCGGTCGCCGTCGGCAGGGTCGGTGCTCTCATAGGCGGCCTCGAGCTCGAGCAGGCCGGAGAACGAGATCTTCTCGGAGATCTTGGTCATCAGGCCGGCCTGCTTCTTCTGCTGCAGGGTGTGGTAGAGCTCGGCGTTCTTCTTCTCCAACGCCTCCACCCGATCCTCCAACGTAGTCGCGGCCGAGGCGAGCGGAAAGGCGAGGACCAGGGCGGTTGCGGCGGTGAGACGGCGGGTCAACATCGGTCGTCTTCCTCCCAAGAACTTCAATGGTCAGTGATCAGTGATCAGTCGGGCCTGTGGCCCGGTAGGCGGCCGGGCGGCTCCCGGGCCGCCGCCCAATGTGCGACGCCATGGGGTCTGTCGGGGGGCTGCACGCGGCCGGCCGCAGACCCCAGCCCCACCCCCGAAAGAGGCGTCTGTCAGGTTCCCCACATGGCCCACGCCATCCCCAGCAGCAGCACCGTGAACACGGCGCCCCACAGGGCCAGGTGCCGCCAACTGCGGCGCCAGGCTCCCGGAACGGCCAGGCCGGTCACCAACGACGCCACCAGCAGAGCCGACACGAGGTCGGCGAGCCAGACCCAGGGCCCGGGGGTCTTGAACGCCTTGTGGAGACGGTTGAGGGTGCTCCAGGGCTCCACCGGCCGCTTCTCGATCCGGGTCATCCGGCCGGCCTCGGGGTCGATCACGTAGGTGACCTGGCCGTGGGAGCCGTACAGGAACTCCACGGTCCGTCCGTTCTTGATCCGGATCACCGCGGGGTCGTCGTCCCGGCCGATCTCGGCCTTGTAGAACGCCAGGAACTCCCGTAGGGGCCCCAGGTCCTTTTTCGCCACCGGCCGGGCCCGGGCGGTGCGGTCCTGAAAGTAGTCGAACGCCTGGCGGTGGTTCAGCAGCACCCCCGTGACCGCGTAGAACACCAGGGGCAGCGCCACGGCCGCGCTGCCCACGCGGTGCCACACGGGCCAGCGGGGCCGGTGTTTCGCGTGCATCTCGTGATCGTCTCCCGAAAGGTCTGGGGGCGCCCCCCCCAAAAAAAGGGGGGGAGGGGTCCCCTCCCCCACGACGAAAGGAGCGTTTGGGACCGGGGTTGGGCTACAGGCGCTCCAGGGCCCTTTTGATCTCCTCGATGAAAATCTCGTTGACCTCGGGGTAGAACCCCAGGCCCCGGTAGTAGGTGCGGCCCTCATAGGTCACGGTGGTCACGTCGGTCCGGATGCCGGCCCGCTTGAGTTGGGTGTTCCAACTGGGGTTCTTGGGGTCCTCGTCCTCGCCCATGATGTCGTTCATGACGTGGTCGCCGGCCACGTACATGAGGGGCACGAACCGGACCCGTTTCACCCGGTACGCCTTGGCCGGCTCGAGGCCGTTCTCGGGGCCCAGGATGCCCTCCACGGTGCCGACGAAGGCGTTGGGGAACGCGCGGCGCACGAACCGGTCGAGCCCCAGGTAGGCGATGTTCGCGCCCACCTGGGTCTGGGGGCTTCCGTGGGCGACCAGAACGTTGCAGCCCTCGTCCGGCCCGAGGAAATCGGCCGAGAGGATCCGGAGCACCTCGTGCACCCGCTCCCACCGCTGGAGAAGGGCCTCCCCGGTCTCGATCCGCAGGCCCGGAAACCGCTCCACGATCCGCAAGACCTCCTCGTACTCCTCCCCGGGGAAAACGTGCAGGGGCTGCACCACGGCCTTGGTGTACCCGGCGGCCTCCAGGTCGGCCAGGGCCTGCTGGAGGCTCTGGAGGCGCTCCGGCCTTCCCTCCTTGGCCCACCGGGCGTTCACCCGCTCCCGGATCACCTCCGACGTGAAGGCCCAGCGCACCTCATAGCCGGGAAGCGCCTCCCGGAGCTGCCGCTCGAAGGCGTCGTAGGTCACCTGGGCCTTGGTGCTCGTGCCGAAGGCCGCGATCACGATGGCCGGCTTGGCCTGGAGGGTGCGGGTCATCATCTGGGCCGCGCCGGCGGCCCCGGCCCAGACGAGGCACAGGAACAGGGCAAAGCGGGAAGCGGTTTTTCGCGTCATGGCAGTCCTCCTTCGGGTCCGCGTTGGGGAAGGGTCAGCCGAACAGCCGCTCGCGCACGAGGGAGAGCTCCGGGCGGCCCTCGGGCCCCGGCCTCGCGAAGCACAAGCCCACCCGGCCGGCCCCCCGTTCCACGAGGCGCAGCAGGGCATCCGGCACCGAGGGCCACCCCGGAGCCGAGGCGGCGATCTCGGTCCACTCCGGGTTCAAGCCGAGCTCCCCGGGCAGTTCGGCGGGGTCGGCGGCGGCGATGCGGGAGACGTCGGCCAGGTAGAGCACGGTTCCGGTGTTCATCTCGTCCCTCCTTGTGGGGGTTGGTCCCGGAGCGGGGAGGGACGAGACGGGGGCTCCGGCACCACGAAAAAAGCCCGCACGCGCGACGTGGCGTGCGGGCTTCCCGTTTTCGAAGCGCCGGATTCCGGTCCCACCCTCCCAAAGGCCCGGGGAGGTTCGCGTGGGTCGCCCCTGTGCCGGCAGGTCTTCTGGCTCGCGCGTCGTCCTCCGGGCCGCCTTCCCAGCCGGTTCGGCCAGTGGCATCCAGGCCCTTCGTCGGCGCTCACAGCGGCGGGTCCGCGGGGGATTCGCACCCCTCTTCCCTTTTCAGCCCCAACGGGGCACCGGCGGGCGTTCCGATTCGGTTGTGACGTGGGACGCTACACCGGGGGCGGCCGCGGTGTCAAGCGCCCAAAAACCGCTCGGCCAGGTCGATCAGGCGGTTGGCGTAGCCCCACTCGTTGTCGTACCAGGCCTGGAGCTTCACGAAATCGCCCCCCACCACCCGGGTCTGGGGCCCGTCCACCACGGCCGAAAAGGGGGTTCCCACGTAGTCGGCCGAGACCAGGGGCTCCTCGGTGTAGGCCAGGATGCCTTGGAGCTCACCCCGGGCGGCCTCCCGGACCGCGCCGTTCACCTCGGCCGCCGAGGCGGGGCGCTCCAGGGCCACGGTGACGTCGGCCAGGGACACGTCGGGGGTGGGCACCCGCACCGACACCCCGTCGAGGCGCTCGGCGAGCTCCGGCAGCACCAGGCCCACGGCCCGGGCGGCCCCGGTGGTGGTGGGCACGATCGACACCCCGGCGGTGCGGGCCCGCCGGAGGTCCGGGTGGGGGGTGTCGAGGAGCCGCTGGTCGTTCGTGTAACTGTGCACCGTGGTCACGAGGCCCCGGCGCACCCCGAACGCGGCGTGGAGCACCTTGAGGATCGGGGCCAGGCAGTTGGTGGTGCACGAGGCGTTGCTCACCACCCGGTGCCGGCCCGGATCCAGGAGGTGGTCGTTCACCCCCAGCACCACCGTCAGGTCGGCGCCCTCGGCCGGGGCCGACACCACCACCCACCGGGCGCCGGCCCGCAGGTGCCCCTCGGCGGCGGCGCGGCGGGTGTTTTGCCCGGTGCACTCCAGGACCACGTCGACCCCCAGGTCGGCCCAGGGGCACGCGGCCGGGTCGTCCGCCCGCACGAAGGGCAGCTCGCGGCCGTCCACCCGGAATCCCCCGGGCCCCGCCGCCACCTCGCCCCCGAACCGGCCGTGCACCGAGTCGTACCGCAGAAGGTGCGCGAGCGCGGCCGGATCGGCCCGGTCGGACACGGCCACGACCTCGACCCCGGGGCGGCCCCAGGCCACCCGGAAGGCGCTCCGGCCGATCCGGCCGAACCCGTGGATGGCGATGCGAACGGGCATCCCGACTCCTCCCACCGAAACGCCACCGCCCCGGCCGGGACCGGGGCGGGCGGACGAGGGCGGCGGTACGCCCCCCGGCCAGGGGGGCGCCGGCGCCTCAGATGTAATACATGAACCGGGCGTCGAGCTGGCGCTCGATCCCCAACTCCTCGGCCCGGTGGCACAGGTCCTGGATCGTGGTGTTGCGGAAGATCTCGGCGATTTTGTCCCCGATCTCCTTCCACATGGGGCTCGCCACGCACACGTCCTTGCGGTCGCAGGCGGGGGCGTCGCATTCCGCGTCGTCGATGTCGCTCACGCAGAACACGAGCTCGATCGGCCCCTCGGTGCAGGTGATGATGTCGTACAGGGTGATCTCGCTGGGCTTCTTGAGGAGGAAGTACCCCCCGCGGGGCCCCCGCTTGCTGCCCAGGATCCCGGCCTTCTTGAGCTTCTGGAAGATCTGCTCCAGGTACCGGGGGCTGATCTGCTGGCGGTCCGAGATGTCCTTGATCTGGGCCGGAAGTCCTCCAGCGTGGTAGGCGATGTCAAAAATCGCCCGGACCCCGTACCTGCTCTTAGTCGTAAGTTTCATGGCGTCTACCTCTCGGGTTCCCGATTGACGAGCGCGAAAATAACAGCCCGCCCGAAAGGGGTCAAGGGGCCGGGGTTTCGGGCCGACGCACCCGGATGTGCAGCTCCCGCAGCTGGGCCGGGTCCACCTCGGCCGGCGCCTCGGTCAGCAGGCAGGTGCCGCGCTGGGTCTTGGGGAACGCGATCACGTCCCGGATGCTGGGGGTGCCGCACAGGAACATAAGGATCCGGTCGAACCCGAACGCGATCCCCCCGTGGGGCGGCGCCCCGAACGAGAGGGCGTCCAAGAGGAACCCGAACTTCTCCCGGGCCTCCTCGGGGCCGATCCCGAGGGCCGAGAACACCTTCTCCTGGGTCGGCGCGTCGTGGATCCGGATCGACCCGCCCCCGATCTCGACGCCGTTGAGCACCAGGTCGTAGGCCTGGGCCCGGACCTCCAGGGGCCGGTCGCCGAGCTTCTCCACGTCCTCGGGCACCGGGCTCGTGAACGGGTGGTGGAGCGCCACGTACCGCTTCTCGTCGGGGTCCCATTCCAGGAGCGGGAAGTCCGTGACCCAGCAAAACGCCCACCGCCCCTCGGGGACGAGCCCCAGGCGCTCGGCCAGGTGCACCCGGAGCTTCGAGAGCGCGAGGTTCGCCACCTTCTCGGTGTCGGCCACGAAGAACAGGATGTCGCCGGGCTCCGGTTCCGCCGCCGCCCGGATGCCCTCTCGGGCCCCGTCGCCCAGGAACTTCGCGATGGGGGACTGCCAGGTGCCGTCGGGCTGCACGCGGATCCAGGCGAGCCCCTTGGCGCCGAAGGGCGCCACGAACCCGGCCAGGTCGTCGATCTCCTTGCGGGAAAGCGCCTCTCCCGCGCCCTTGGCGTTGAGCACCTTCACCACCCCGCCCTTGGCCACGGCCTGGGCGAACACCTTGAACTCGCACCCCGCCACCGCGGCGCTGACGTCGGCGAGCTCCAGCCCGAACCGCACGTCCGGGGCGTCGGTGCCGTACCGGGCCATGGCCTCGGCGTAGGGCAGGCGGGGGAACGGCCGCGGCAGGTCCACGCCGAGGGTGTCCTTCCACAGCCGGCAGACCATGGCCTCCATGAGGTCCAGCACGTCCTCGGCCCCCACGAAGCTCATCTCCAGGTCGATCTGGGTGAACTCGGGCTGGCGGTCGGCCCGCAGGTCCTCGTCGCGGAAGCACTTGACGATCTGGAAGTACCGCTCCACCCCGGCGACCATGAGCATCTGCTTGAAGAGCTGGGGGCTCTGGGGCAGGGCGTAGAACTTGCCCGGCGCGAGCCGGCTCGGCACCAGGAAGTCCCGGGCCCCCTCCGGGGTCGACCGGGTCAGGACCGGGGTTTCCACCTCCCAGAACCCGTGCTCGTCCAGGAACCGCCGCACGCTCGCCGCGGCCCGGTGCCGCAGCGCCAGGTTCTTCTGGAGCGCCGGCCGCCGGAGGTCGAGGAACCGGTACTTGAGCCGCAGGTCCTCCCCCACCTCGGCCTCCTCGTCCACCGGGAACACCGGGGTCTGGGACCGGTTCAGGATCTTGAGCTCCTGGACCTTCACCTCCACCTGCCCCGTGGGCAGATCCGGGTTCTCGGTGCCCTCGGGCCGGGGCGCCACCTCGCCGCGCACCGCGATCACGTACTCGCTGCGCAGGCGGTGGGCCTGCTCGTGGGACTCGGGGGACACGTCGGGGTAGAACACCGCCTGCACGAGCCCCGAGCGGTCGCGCAGGTCCACAAAAATCAGGCCGCCGTGGTCCCGGCGGCGGTGCACCCAACCCATCAGGGTCACGGTCCGGCCGGTGTGCTCCGGCCGGATCTCGCCGCACCCGTGGGTGCGGCGCCAGGTTCCCATCGGTTCGATCACGCTCTTCCGCTCCGTTTCTGGTCTGCCGGATGACAACGAGGAGGCGGGCGCCGGCCCTACCCGGCCCGCATCAGCTTGTAACTTTCTTCGCTGCCGTGGGGGTCGTGGCAGGAGAGGCATTTGCCCCCGGCCTTCGTGTGCTGGGTGCCCGTGCCGCGCTCGTGGCACATCAGGCACAGCCGCGCCGGCTTCGTTTTGAACTTGTACTTCCCGGCCTGGCTCGCGGTGCAGGCCCGGCCCGCCGGCACGTGGCACGACACGCACCCCGGCGCCCCGGCCTGCTCGGCCGCCACGGGGCCGTGGAGGAACTGGGGCTTCATGATCTCGGCGTGACACCCCCCCTCGATGCAGGTTCCGGCCGCCGCGGTACCGACCGCGCCGAGGCCCAACGTCACGGCGGCCAAAGCGGTCAGGGCGTACTTCGGGATGCGGGTCATGGCTCCTCTCCTTGGGGAGTCGTCGCACGATCGGCGAGGTACGCCGCCAGGGCGTCCGCCGCCACCGGTTCCTGCTCGCCCGTGGCCAGATCCTTCACGGTCACCGTGCCGGCCGCGAGCTCGTCCTCGGCCAGGATCAGGGCGGTCCGGGCCCCGCTCCGGTCGGCCGCCCGCATCTGGGCCTTGAAGCTCCGGGGCGCGAGATCGATCTCGGTGCCCAGGCCCCGGGCCGCCAGGCTCCGCCGGAGCGCCAGGGCCCGGTCGGCCGCCTCCGGCCCCCGGACCACCCAGTACCCCACCGGCCGCCCACCGGTCACCCGTTCGGGGTCGAGAAGGAGGGCGAGCCGCTCCATGCCCGCCGCGAACCCGAGGGCCGGCGCCGGCGGGCCGCCCAGGGCCTCCGAGAGCCCGTCGTAGCGGCCGCCGGCCGCCACGGCGTTCTGGGCCCCCAGGCCTTCGGCCAGGAGCTCGAAGGTGGTGCGGTTGTAGTAGTCGAGGCCCCGGACCATGCGGGGGTTCACGGCGAAGGGGATCCCGACCCGTTCCAGGATCTCCCGGACCCGCCCGAAGTGGGCCGCGCAGTCCGGGCACACCGCGTCGAGGATGAGCGGGGCCTCGGCGGTGCGTTCCCGGCACCGCTCCCGCTTGCAGTCGAGCACCCGGAGGGGGTTCGTGTCGACCCGGCGCTGGCAGTCGGGGCAGAGCTCGTCGCGAAGGCCCCGGAGGTGCTCCCGCAGCCTCTCCACGTAGGCCCGGCGGTCGGTCGGGCACCCCAGGGTGTTCACCTCCAGCCGGAGCCGCTCGGTCAGGCCGAACGCGCCGAACAGATCCCACAGCACGGCCAGCACCTCGGCGTCGGCCTCGGGCTCGGCCCAGCCGAAGCACTCCACCCCGATCTGGTGGAACTGCCGCAGCCGGCCCTTCTGGGGCCGTTCCCGCCGGAACATGGGGCCCATGTAGTACCACCGGACCCGGGGCGACGAGCGGTGCAGCCCGTTTTCCAGGTACGCCCGCACGGCGGAGGCCGTGCCCTCGGGCCGCAGGGTCACCGAGTTTCCCCCGGTGTCGACGAAGGTGTACATCTCCTTCTCGACGATGTCGGTCGCCTCGCCGATCGACCGGCGAAACAGCGCCGTGTCCTCGAGAAGGGGAAGCCGCACCTCCCGGTACCCGAACGCCTCCAGCACCCGCCGGGCCACGGCCTCCATGTGCTGCCACAGGGGGGCCTCGTCCGGGAGGACGTCCCGGAATCCCTTGAGTTTCTTGATCTCCATGTGGGGAATGTCCGTCAGAGAAGCCGGGCCTCGTACACGGCGTCGCGCGAGGCCTCCTTGTTTCGGTACATGGCCCGGTCGGCCTTGTCCACGAGTTCCTCCCGGGATCCGGCGTCATCGGGGTAGGTGGCCACCCCCACCGAGGCCGTGAGCCGGATGTCGCGGCCCTCCCGCCCCAGGAACCGGTGGCTGCGCACGGCCTGCCGGATCCGTTCGGCCACCTCCACCGCCGCCCGGGTGTCGGCCCCGGGGAGCACCACCACGAACTCGTCGCCCCCGTACCGGACCAGGATGTCGTTCTCGCGCACGTTGGCCTGGAGGAGCCGGCTCACCTCGATGAGCACCTTGCCCCCGGTCAGGTGGCCGTGGGCGTCGTTGATCTCCTTGAACCGGTCGAGGTCCAGAAACAGCAGGCTGAACGGGGTGCCCGACCGCTCCGTCTCCCGGATCGCCTCGTCGATCGCCCGCTCGAGATACCGGGCGTTGTAGAGATCGGTCAGGGGGTCCACGAACGCGAGCTGGCGGGCCTCCTGGAACCGCTCGGCCGCCTCGAGCGCGAGCTCCATCTGCTGGACCAGAAAGTGGGCGTTGGCCGCGTCGTCGGGGGAAAACCGTTCCCCCCGCCTCCCGCGCCCGAGGACCACCACCCCGTCGAGCCCGGCCCGGGGACGCAGGGGCAGAAAGAGGAGCTCCCGCACCTCGGGCCCCCGGGACCGGTCCGCCAGGATCCGAAGGAGCCGGGCCCGCCCGAGGATCCGCGGCCCCTCCAACCCGCGCAGATACCGTTCGGCCCGGGTGACCAGGGCGTCCCGCAGGGCCTCGGCCTCGTCGGCGTCGAGCCCGTGGCGGCCGGCCACCCCAAGGGGCCCGGCCGGGTCGGCGGGGCGCAGCACGAGCCCCAGGTCGCTGCGGGTCGCGCCGGCCAGGGCCTCCAGCCCCAGGGCGGTCACCCGGTCCGGATCGTCCACCCCCTGGAACGCCCGGGCGAGCTCGTAGAGCTCCAGCTGCCGCTTGAGCCGGGAGTGCTCCCGCACCAACTGGCGCTGCTCCAGGGTGGCGCGCACCACGGCCGCCAGTTCCTCGGCCGCGAAGGGCTTTCGCAGGTAGTCGGCGGCCCCGTGCTTCAAGGCCCGCACGGCCGTGTCGATCGAGGCGTACCCGGTCATGATCACGACATCCACCGCGGGGTGGCGGGCCTTGATCTCCTGGAGCAGCTCGAGCCCGGTCATCTCGGGCATGTAGATGTCGGCGAGAACCAGGTCGACGAGTTCCTGGCCCAGGGCGGACAGGGCCTCGGCCCCCGAGGACGCCGCGCGCACGCGCAGCCCTTCCTGCCGAAGCACATCGGAGCAAAAGGAGCGGAAGAACACATCGTCGTCGACGACGAGAACGGCGGCAGGGGTCATGGCGTCCCAGGAACCGAGGGATGGGGAAAGCTAACAGAACCCCCCGGGACTGTCAACGAAACGGGCCGGCCCGCACCCGGCCCCCGGGCCCCAGGGTAACGTGGACGCAGCCGGCCTCGTGGGTTCCCAGGACCCGCGCCCCGAGGCGGGTCGCCCCCTCGACGAACGCGGCCGCCGGCAGGCCCCGCCGGCCGGTGGCCGAGACCACGACCCAAGCCGGCCCCACGGCCCGAAGAAACCCCGGGAGCCAGGCGTCGGCCGCGCCGTGGTGGGGCGCGACGAGGACGGCCGCCCCGAGCTCCGGGCCCGCGGCCAGGGCCGCGGTCTGGCCCGGGGCCTCGAGATCCCCGGGCAGGAGGAGGGCCTCGCCGTAGGCCTCGATCCGCAGGAGGAGACTGCGGTCGTTCTCCGAAGGCCCGGGCCCCTCCCACGCCGTGAGGCGCGCCGGGCCGGGAAGGTCGAGGTCCGCCGATCCCACCCAGCGCACCGCCGCCCCCACCTCCCGGGCGGCCTCCAGGAGGTCCCGGTACCGGCCGTCCCCCCGGAACCCGGCCGGGAGCCACACCTCCGCCGGCCGGCCCCACCGCACGAGGGCGGGAAGCCCCAGCACGTGGTCGGGGTGGGGGTGGGTCGAGACGACCCACCGGACCTTACGGCAACCGAGAGCCTCCAGGGCCGGGACCACCACCTCGGCCCCCGGGTCGAACGGGCTTCCGGGAAACCCGCCGGCGTCCACGGCGATCCACCCGGCCTCCGGGACCCGCAGGGCCAGCGCCTGTCCCTGGCCCACGTCGAACACCCAGAGATGCACCCGGGGATCCAGGAGTTCCCGCATCCGGGGCCCCAGGGCGGCCGCGGCGCACAGCATCGCCCCCGCCGCGGCCCACCGCCAGGCCCCGGGCCGGCGCCACAGCCACAGGCCGAGCCCCAGCCCGGCCGCGGCGAGCCCGGCAAACCCCGGGGGCGAGGCGAGAAAGGGCGCCCGCACCAGGCCGGCCCAGCCCTCGAGGGCCCCGAGTCCGGCCACCCACCCGTCGAGCACGCCGCCGGCGAGCCCCCAGAGGCGGGCCGACACCCCGGGTAGGAGGGGGTGCATCCCGACCCCCAGGAGCCCCAGGGGAAGGCACCCCCACCCCACCAGCGGAACCGAGACCAGGTTCGTGACCACCCCGGCCACGGGGGCGGCCCCGAAGTGGAGGAGCGACACGGGGAGGGTCGCCAGGGTGGCCCCCGCCGCGGCGAACGCGACCCGGGCGGCGGCCCGGCCCACCACCGGGACCCAGCGGCGGAGCCCGGGGGGCGGATACCGGGCGGCCACCGGGTCCGGCCGGGCCGGCAGGAGGCGCGCCTCGAGCCCGGGCGCGAGCCAGAAGAGCCCGGCCAGGGCGGCGACCGAGAGGTGGAGGCCCGGGTCCCCGAGAACCGTCGGGTCCGCCACCCCCACCAGGAGCGCGGCGGCCGCCAGGCCGGGCAGCAGGGCGCGGGGCCGGGCCGCGGCCCCGGCGAGGAGCACGAGCCCCACCATGGCGAGCGCCCGCAGGGTGCTCACCTGCCACCCGGAAAGCGCCGCGTACCCGAGCAAGACGGGGAGGCAGGCCGCCCGGGCCCACGGGTCCACGGGCCGGGCCAGGAAAAAGGTCGGCGCACCCCGCAGGAGCGCGGCCCGCGCGACCGGGACCACGAGGAGGGCGAGGATCCCCAGGTGAAGCCCCGACACGGCCACCAGGTGCGACACCCCCGCCCGCCGGAGCCGTTCGGCCAGATCCCGCCCCAGCCCGGAGCGATCCCCCAGGGTCATGGCCCGCAGCACGGCGCCCCCGGGACCGGGGGCCGCCCGCTCCAGGGCGGCCGCGACGGCCTGGCGCCAGGCCTGCCATCCCGGGGGCGGGGGCCGGAACGCCACCTCCCCGGGCCACCGGGCCCCGGCCCGGGCGCCGATCCCCTTCCGGCGGAGATAGGCCGCATACCCCTCGGCCCCGGGGTTCCGAAACGCCACCGGCCGGCGCAGCTCCCCCCGGAACCAGCAGGCGCCTCCCCGGGCCGGCCGGGGATCGGGCCAGCCCTCCACGGAGAGCCGAACCCGCCCCCGGGCGGGGCGCCAGGGCCCGACCGGGTCCGGGGCCCAGCCGGTGAGCTCCACCACGGCCGACCAGCCCGCCTCGGTCGGCCGCGGGTCTTCCACGACGAGGCCCCGGAACCGCCCGGCCGCTCCCAGGGGCGGTTCCAGGGGCGGGGGCCGGCCCGAGGCGACCGCGGCCGCCCCCGCCAGGGCCAGGAGGCCGGCCCAGGCCGCGGCGCGGCCCACCGCCGAAGGGGCCAGCCGCCACGCGGCCCCCGAGGCCACGACGAAGGCGGCGAAGGCGAGGGCGGGATGGGAGGCGATCCAGAGGCCGGAGGCGAGGCCGAGGAGGGGGAGGAAGGGGAGGATTCGGGGA
>CAZUYO010000060.1:0-12074 GCA_964624725.1 uncultured Thermodesulfobacteriota bacterium | reverse complement strand
GGCGGGAGGCGGTGGTCCAGGTGGGGGAGGGGATCCGGAGGATCGAGGGCGCGTCCCAGAGCCTGGGGGACGCGGTGCAGGCCCTGGCCGACCGGAGCCGGGAGATCGAGGGCATCCTGGGAGTGATCACCGAGGTCAGCGAGGAAACGGGGCTCCTGTCCCTGAACGCCGCGATCCTGGCCGCCCAGGCCGGGGAGCGGGGGGCCGCGTTCGCGGTGGTGGCCGACCAGATCCGGGGCCTGGCGCGGCGCACCCGGGAGAACGCCGGGCAGATCGCGGCCCTCATCCGGGAGGTGCAGGAGAACATCGCCGAGGCCACCCGGGGTCTTTCCGAAAGCCTCGCCGCCGTGGACGAGGCCCGGCGGTTGGGGGAGCGGGCCGGGGGGGAGATCCAGCGGATCGAACAGGCCGTGGTGGCCGCCGTGGGGGAGGCCCGGGAGATCGCGGAGTCGGCCCAGCGCCAGGACGAGCAGGCCCGGGCCATGGTGAGCGCGGCCGACGAGGTGAACGAGAGCCTTCACCGGGTGGCCGAGCATCTGGACCAGGGTATGCAGGAGATGGACCGGGTGCAGGCCCTCATCCAGACCCTGGCGGCCCTGAGCCAGTCGCTCCGGGCGGCCTCCGACAGCCACCGGGACACGGGCCGGCAGACCGCCGAACTCATGGAGAGCTTCGCCCGGGAGGTGGAGGAGATCGGCGGGGCCCTGGAAGAGCAGCGGCAGGCGGCCCAGGGGTTGGAGGGGCACCTCGCCACGGTGGCCGAGTCGGGGGAGGGGGCCGGGGAGAGCCTGGAGGGGTTCCACGAGATCGTGCGCCAACTCGTGGCCCAGGCCGACGGGTTGCGCGAAGACGCCCGGCTCGCGGAGAACCGAACCGAGGAGTCCGAGGATGGCTGACGGCAGGAGGGTGTCGGAGACCCGGGTCGAGGTGGCGGAGATGATGCTCCCCCAGCACGCGAACCTGGCCGGCAACGTCCACGGCGGGATGATCATGAAAATGATCGACGACGCGGCCGGGGTCGTGGCCTTCCGTCACTGCCGGGGCAACGCCGTCACCGCCTCGATCGACCGGCTCGATTTCCATGCGCCTGTGTACGTGGGAAACCTGGTGGTCCTCAAGGCCTCCATGAACTACGTGGGCCGCACGAGCATGGAGGTGGGGGTGCGGGTGGAGGCCGAGGATCCCAAGACCGGCGTCGTCCGCCACACGGCCTCGGCCTACCTCACGTTCGTGGCCCTGGACGACGAGGGGAAGCCCCGGCCGGTCCCCCCGCTCATCCTCGAGACCGAGGAGGATCGGCGCCGCTGGGAAGCCGCCCTGCGGCGCCGCGAAGAACGCATGCGCACCCGGTCCATCCTCAAGGCGGAGGGGCTCTCCCGGCGAACCTGAGCGTTTCCGCGGGCCGGTGCACCCACCCGCTGACGAGCGGCCTCGTAGTTCCCTGGGGAGGAAGGGCGGGGGACCCCGGGACCGGTTCAGCCGAACCCGAACCGCCCGGTCACGAGCAGATGGGCCAGGGCCGTGAGGCTCGCCGAGGCCAGAATCACGGCCGAGACGAGGTGAAGAAGGGTCTGGACGAGCCCCCAGTCCCAGGTCAGGGTTTCCCGGTGACGGAAGAGATCGAGGAGGGCCAGCACCAGGGCGATGCCGGTGCACACCGGCACGGCCAGGCCCCACCCGCCGGTACGCCACCCCACGGCCAGGACCACGGCGGCGACGACCCAGAACCCCAGGGAAAGGATGCGTTTACCCATGCCGTTTTGTTCCTCCCAAGAACCTGCGGGCCCTCGCCTGTCCGATCTCCTCTCGCCCGGGGGGCTGCCCACCGGGATCGGAAGCCTCCCCCACACCGACCCCGCCCCCGCGGTGGACGCCGTGCTCCGCCACCTGCCCGAGATCCCGTTCTGGCCCCAACTGCCCCGGCGAAGTCCGCTGGAGGGGATGGTACCCCAGTACGTGGAGGGGTTCCCGGTCGGCGACGACCTGCGGCTCCCCGACGCCGAGGAAGGGGTCCGGGGGCTCGAGCGCTTCTACGAGCGGGTCCTCGCCGGCGATCTGGAGGCGTTTGGGCTGAGCCCCAAGCGCTCGCCGGGATTCTATGCCCTGGAGCGGCGCCTCGTCCAGGACCCGCCCCGGGACCTGCGGTGCGTAAAGGCCCACGTGACCGGCCCGGTGACCCTGGCCTCCTCGATCAAGGATCCGGCGGGTCGGGAGGCCCTCCACGACGACGGCTTCCGGGACGCCCTGGGCCAGTTGGCGGCCCAGAAGGCCCTGTGGCAGGTGCGCCGGCTGGCGCGGCTCGGGAAACCCGTGATCGTGTTTTTGGACGAGCCCGTGATGGAGGTGTACGGCTCGGCCTACTCGAGCCTGAGCCGGGAGATGGTGCTGGACCTCTGGCGGCCCACCCTGGAGGCCCTGGAATCGGAGGACGCCTGGGTCGGGATCCACTGCTGTGGCAACACGGACTGGGGCCTCCTGTTCGAGAGCGGGGCCCACATCGTCAACTTCGACGCGTTCCACTTCCTGGAAAAGATGCTCTTGTATCCGCGGGAGGCCCAGGCCTTCCTGGACCGCGGGGGCGTGATCGCCTGGGGCATCGTCCCCACCTCCCCCGAGGCGCGCGGGGTCACCGCGGAGGATCTGTGCCGGCGCCTCGAGGAGGCCATGGCCCGGTTCGCCCAGGCCGGCGTGGACCCAGAGGCCCTGCGGGCGGGGTGCCTCGTCACCCCCTCGTGCGGCATGGGGAGTCTTGACGAGCCCCTGGCCGAACACATCCTGGGCCTTCTGGAGGAGACCTCGGCCCGGTTCCGGGCCGGGTAGGGGAGGGGAACCCGGGGCGGGGCGCGGCGGTCGGAAAGACCCCCCAAGCAGACCGCGGGTGCGGTCCGCCCCAAAGGACCGGAGCCCGTAAGACCGGCAGCCGAGGGCCGAAGGCCCTCCGAAGCGCCGTCCCCTCAGCCGACGGGCTTACTTCGCGTCGTGTGGGGGCAGGATTCCACCGGGAGCCCGCTCCCGCAGGGGCAGGGGGAGGTCAGGGGAAGGCGCTGGCGCTTCTGGAAATCCACCGGGATCACGGCCCCGGACTCCGCCCGTTCGGGGGTCTCCCCCTCAGTCTCGGATTCGCGGGGCCAGCGCTCGGCCTCCTCGAACAGCCGCCGCACCGCGGCGTAGCGCTTCGCCAGGGTGCTCACCGAGATCCCCCAGTGGGCCGCCACCTCGGCGCGGGTCACCTCGTGCCCCAGCATGCGGTGGCAGGTCCAGGCCAGGGCCGCCGCCCAAGCCGCGTCGAGCACCCGGGGGGCCGATCCCGCCTGGGCCACCTCGGCCCAGACCCCTTCGACCAGGAGCACCTCCAGGTGGCTCGCCCCCTTGGACCGGAGCCAACCGCGCAACCGCCGCAGTTCGGCCCGCTCCTCCGGCCGGAGGGTCCGCCGCTGGGCCCGGATTTCGGGCATGAGCGCCCGCATCTGCTGCCGCTCCAGGTCGCGGCCGGCCCGGCCCTCCCGCACGGCCCGGAGGGCGGCCTCGAGCTCGGGGTCCTCGGGGGTGAGGGCCAGGGCCGCCTCCAGATGAAACTCGGCCTCGTCCCACCGGGCCTCGCTGGCGAGGATCAGGCCCAGATCGATGTGGGCCGGGGGATAGTAGGGATGAAGCCGGGCGGCCCGCTCCAGGAGCCGCTTTCCCTCGGCTTTTCGGTTTTGCTGGTAGAGCACCCATCCCAGGGCGCACAGGCACCCCGGGTGGTCGGGGGACCGACGCAGGGCGTCCTGGAGTTCGGCGCAGGCCTCCCCGCCCCGCTCCGAACGCAGGAGCGCATCGGCCAGGAGCAGGCGCGCCGAGATGTGTTCGGGGTCCCGCCGGGCCGCCTCCTGGAGCACCTCCACCGCGCCCGCCGGATCGCCCGACTCGAGGAGCGCCATTCCCTCGTGGAACGACAGAAAGAACGCGTCCTCGGCCGCTTCGGGCCGGGGCCGGTGTTCCCGGATCCGCCCCACGAGCCGCAAAACGGCGGGCCAGTCCTCTTCGAGCGCACGGCGCTCGACCAGGTGGAACAACAACCGAACGTCGGGCATCCTTCCCTCTTGCAGTGGACCATGCGAACGCACCGGCCCCGGGGGGTCGGGCGGGCGGACTATACCAGGGCAGCCGATCCCATTCCAAGGTATACTTGCCGCCCGCCGCTGCCGGGGCGCGAGCGGGCGGAGCCCGGGGGGCGAAGCGGGCGCTTCCCCGTCCACGCCCGGGAGGGCCCCGCCCCCGGCCGCGCGGCCCCAAGGACGAAAGGAGGACACCCATGGAGCCGAGAACCCATCTGGCCATCCGCCCCGAGTGGGTGGGGGAGATCCTGGAACTCGAGGAGGGCCGCTGCCGGGCGAGGCTCGTGGCCCGGCCCGAGATGGCCGCGGACGACCGCGGCCTCGTGCACGGCGGGTTCACCTTCGGGCTCGCCGACTACGCCGTGATGATGGCCGTGAACCACCCCTTCGTGGTGCTGGGCGCCGCCGAGGTGCGGTTCACCGCGCCGGTGCGGGTGGGGGAGACCCTGGTGGCCGAGGCCCGGGTCGTGGAGGCCAGGGGCAAAAAGCGGGTCGCCGAGGTCCGCGTGGACGTGGACGGCCGGGCGGTCCTCGAGGGCACCCTGACCGCCTTCGTGCTCGACCGCCACGTCTTGGACGCCGGGTAGGCCGGGTCCGTGCACGAACTCCTGGGGGTCGCCGCCCTCCTCACCCTCGGGCTCGCCGTGTCGAACCGGTGGTTCGTCCGGGTGCGGGCGGGCCGGTTCGGCCGGTTTCTCTATCTCACGGGGGAGGAGTTTTTGCTCCTGGGGCTCGTCTTGGGCCCCCGGGTCAGCGGCGTGCTGGATCACTCCACCCTGGCCGGGCTGGAGCCGTTCGTGGGCCTGGGGTTGGGGTACCTGGGGTTCGTGTTCGGCCTTCAGTTCGACATGGACGCCTTGCGCCGGGTGCCACCCCGGTTTTTCGCGGCCAGCGCCGGCCAGAGCGCGTTGGTGCTCGCCGCCACCGCGGCCGGGCTTTGGGCCGTGACAGGGGCGGGGCCGGGGGACCTCCCCCTGGTCCTCGCGGTGGCGGCCGCGGGCGTGGGCACCTCCACCTCGTTTCTGTTTCTCGTGGAGCGGCACACCACGCTGGGACGGAATCCGGCCTTTCGGTTTCTGCGGTTTTCGTCCGTGTTCGACGACGTCTGGGCGGTGGCGCTCTTCGGGGTGGCCCTGTGCTGGCTCGCGCCGGGCGGGGCGGGCCGGTTCCTTCTCGCGATCGGGCTGTCCCTCGCGTCCGCCGTGGTGCTCCTGGGCGCGGCGCGGGTGGCCCGGACCCGGGAGGCCGAACTTCCCGTCCTGGCGGGGAGCGTCCTGTTCACGGGCGGCGTGGCGTCCTACGCCGGGGTCTCACCCGTTTTGGTGAACGCGGCCGCCGGGTTCCTGGTGGCCAACCTCCACCCGAGGGCCCGGGCCCTCCACGAACGCCTGCTCATCGTGGAAAAGCCCATCTACTTTCTGATGCTTCTCGTGGCGGGAGCCTGGTGGGGGCTTTCCGGGGGGTGGGTGCCGGTATGGAGCCTCGTGTACGTGGGGGCCCGCTTGGTCGGAAAACTTCTGGGCGGAGCCGCGGCCGGCCGGATCTTGACCGGCGACTGGGGAGGCACGCCCGCGGGCCTGGGCCTCCTGGCCCAAAGCGAGATGAGTGTGGCCCTGATGGTGAACCTCATGGTGATCTGCCCGGTCCGAGACCTGGGCGGGGGCGCCGCGGCGGTGCTCGTGGGGGTGCTCGTGAACGATCTCCTGAGTTCGGCCTACTACGGCTGGGCGTACCGGAAGGGAGCGTGAGGGGTGCATCGCTTCGCCGCCGCGTGGGGTCGGGTGCCGGGCCTGTGGGTGCGCCTCGGGTTCGCCCTTCTCCTGGCGGGCGTGCTGGCCGGGGTGGAGAGCGCCCCCCTGGGGGCCTACCGGTTTGAACCGGCGCTCCTTTCCGTGTTCTACGGGTTTCTCCTCCTGGAAGCCTACCTTGTGGGGGAGGT
Organism: uncultured Thermodesulfobacteriota bacterium; assembly: GCA_964624725.1. Lineage (GTDB taxonomy): Bacteria > Desulfobacterota > Deferrisomatia > Deferrisomatales > Deferrisomataceae > Deferrisoma. Next base: position 6,038 of record CAZUYO010000060.1, on the reverse strand, counting down.
CTTCGCCGGTTTGCGCCTTCCGAGGATCAGCGGGTACATCCTCGCCGGGGTCCTGAGCGGGCCCCACGCCCTGGGCCTGGTGGACGAGCACTGGGGCCACCGGATGAAGGCGATCGACGACCTGGCGCTCACGTTCATCGCCCTGACCGCGGGGTGCGAACTGCACCTGGGGACCCTTCGGGAGCGGTTCCGGGGCATCGCGGGGATCGCCGGCGGCATGGTGCTGGTGGTGGTGCCCGGCCTGGCCGCCGTGACCCTCGTGGCCAGGCCCTGGCTTCCCTTCGACCTGGATCTCTCCGGGGTGGGAATCTGGATCGTGGGGGCCCTCGTGGGCGTGATCGGGATCGCGCGCTCCCCCACCTCGGCCATCGCGATCATCCGGGACGCGCGGGCGGCGGGGCCGTTCACCGACACCGTGTTCGGGGTGACGGTGCTCATGGACAGCCTGGTGATCCTGCTGTTCGCCCTCACCGTGGCCGTGGCCCGGGCCGCCCTGACCGGGGCCGGGGTCGATGCGGGGTTCCTGGGGGCGGTGGCGGCCCAGCTTGCGGCCTCGGTGGCGGCCGGCGCCGTGTTGGGGGGCGCCCTGGCGGCCTACATCCGGCGCCTGCGGGGATACCTGCCCGTGGTGCTCATGATGACGGCGCTCGTGGTGTCCGAGTTCTCCCGCTGGCTGGCCCATTGGTTCGAGGCCCGCTACGGAGCGGCGTTCCATCTGGAACCGCTCCTCATCGCCACGGCCGCCGGGTTCACGGTGCAGAACTTCACGGCCCAGGGCCGGGACCTCGAGGAGGGGCTCAGATCGGTGGCGCTTCCCATCTTCATCGTGTTCTTCTCGACGGCCGGGCTCCATCTGAACCTCCCGGTGCTGGCCGGCGTGTGGCACCTGGCGCTGGCGTTCGTGGCCGCCCGGATGGTTTTGCTTGTGGCGGCCGGGTGGCTGGGCGGGGCGGCCGCAGGGCTCCCGCCCGCGTTTCGCCGGATGAGCGGCATGGCGTTCTTCACCCAGGCCGGCGTGAGCCTGGGGCTCGCCGGCGAACTGGCGCGCCGGTTCCCCGACTGGGGTCCGGGGATGGCCGCGTTTCTGATCGCCTGCATCACCCTGAACGAACTCGTGGGGCCCGTGACCTTCAAGCTGGCGTTGGACCGGGTGGGCGAGTCGGGCCGTGGGGAGTAGGGACGCATGGTGACGGTGGGACTGGAGCGGTTTTGCCGGGAGCCCGGCCGCTGGGTGCGGCCCGGGGAGCGGGTGGGGCTGCTGCTCAACACGGCCAGCGTGGACCGGGAGTTCCGGTGGGCCCGGGACCGGGTGGCGGCGCTCCCGGGGGTGCGCCTGCGGGCGCTCTTCGGCCCCCAGCACGGGGTACGCTCGGACGTGCAGGACAATATGGTGGAGTCGCCCCACGGGGTGGACCCGGTGCTCGGGATCCCGGTGTGGTCGCTCTACGCCGATCGCCGGGAGCCCACGGCCGAGATGCTCGACGACCTGGACGTGCTTCTGGTGGACCTCTGGGACGTGGGCTGCCGGGTGTACACCTTCATCTGGACCCTTCGGCTCGCCATGGCGGCCTGCGGTCGGCACGGGGTGCGGGTGGTGGTGCTCGACCGGCCCAACCCCTTGGGCCGGGCCGCGGAGGGAAACCTCCTCGAGCCCCAACAGCGGTCGTTCGTGGGGCTGGAGCCGATCCCCATGCGCCACGGGCTCACGGTGGGGGAGCTGGCCCTGTGGTTCCGGTCCGCCCGGGGCGTGGAGTGCGAGTTGGACGTGGTTCCCGTGGAGGGGTGGGACCCCGGGGGCCTGTGGCCCGGGGTGGGCCGGCCCTGGATCATGCCCTCGCCCAACATGCCGACCTTCGACACGGCGCTGGTGTACCCGGGCACCGTGCTCCTCGAGGGCACCACGGCCTCGGAGGGGCGGGGCACCACCCGGCCCTTCGAGATCGTGGGCGGCCCGTGGGTGGAGGGCGAGGCCCTGGCCCGAAGGCTCGAGCGGTACGGCTTACCGGGGGTGGTGTTCCGGCCGGTGGGGTTCGAGCCCACCTTCCAGAAATGGGCGGGCCGGCCCTGCGGGGGGGTGCACCTGCACGTCACCGACCCGGCGGCGTTTCGGCCGTACCGGACCGGGCTTGCGATTCTCGCGGCCCTGTGGGACCTCGCATCAGACCGGGGGTTCGGGTGGCGGCCGCCCCCCTACGAGTATGAGACCGAGCGGCTTCCGATCCACCTTCTCCTGGGGTCGGAACGCCTTCGGGAGGCCATCGAGGCCGGGGCCGATCCGAGGGAGCTGGAATCCGGGTGGGCCGAGGAACTGCGGCGCTGGGAGGAGGAGACCGCTACGGTGCGCCTGTACTGAACCCCCCGAAAGGGGGAGGGCGGTCCGGCCGCCCCTCAGGCCGCCCGCCGGTTCGCCTGGAGCTCCTCCACCCGCCGCCACACGGTGTGGCGGCGCCGGGCCTTCAGGTTCTCCCGGTCGGCCCAGTAGTGGAACGCGGGTTCCAGTTCCGGCTGGCCCATGTCCTTCCACCACTTCAGGAACGCGTGGGCCAGAATGTACGGGACGGCCTGGTCGCGGTTCATGAGTCCCTCCCCATGCAAAGCAAAATCAAACGCGGACTTGGAGTGTACCAAAAGGACCCTGGCGTGTTCAACCAGACAAAACAGTTCTCCTCCATTTTATTGGACAACCAACACCTCCATTTCCTCGGGATCTGCGGTACGGCGATGGCTTCGGTGGCCGTGGCGCTCCACCGGCGCGGCGTTCGGGTGACGGGCTCCGACCAGGCCATGTACCCCCCGATGTCGGAGGTGCTCGCCGCGGCCGGCGTACCCGTGGCGGATGGGTTCGACCCGGCCAACCTCGACCCGCCCCCCGACCTGGTCGTGGTGGGAAACGCCATCAGCCGGGGCAACCCGGAACTCGAGGCCGTGCTGGACCGGGATCTGGAACGGTGTTCCCTACCGGAACTCCTGGGCCGGGCCTTCCTGCCGGGGCGAAAGGCCCTGGTGGTGGCCGGCACCCACGGCAAAACCACCACCTCGGCCCTGTGCGCCTGGTCCCTCGAACGGGCGGGCCGCAAGCCCTCCTGGCTCGTGGGCGGGGTGCCCCGGGGCCTGGAGGGCGGGTTCCGCCTGGGGGAGGGGGAGTGGTTCGTGCTGGAGGGCGACGAGTACGACACGGCCTTTTTCGACAAACGGCCCAAGTTCGTCCACTACCGGCCCCGGATCCTCGTTCTGAACAACCTGGAGTACGACCACGCCGACATCTACCCGGACCTGCCGAGCCTGAGGAGGGCGTTCCTCCAGGCCGTGCGCATCGTCCCTCGCACCGGGGCCATCGTGGCCAACGCCGACGACCCCGAGGTCATGGCCCTGGTCCGCGACGCCCCGTGCCCGGTGGTGACCTACTCGGCCCGGGGGAACCCGGCCGACTGGGCGGGGAAGGGCGGGGAGGGGGAACTCGCCGCCCGAGGGCCGGAGGGGCGGACCCTCGCGCTGCGGTACGCCCTGGTGGGGCCTCACCAGGCCTGGAACGTGCTCGCGGCGGCCGCGGCCCTGACCCTGGCCGGGCTCACCCCGGGGGAGATCGAGGAGGCGGTGGCGAGCTTTCCCGGGGTGCGGCGGCGGGCCGAGCTCCGAGGGGAGGCGGCCGGGGTGGCGGTGTACGACGACTTCGCCCACCATCCCACCGCGATCCGGTCCACCCTCGAGGGGTTCCGCCGCCGGTTTCCCGGCCGGCGCCTCTGGGCCGTGGTGGAGCCCCGGTCGAACACCATGCGCCGCCGGGTGTTCCAGGGGGCCCTCGTCGGGGCTTTCGGCGCCGCCGACCGGGTGTGCCTGCGCGAGGTGCCAAACCCCGAGAAGGTGCCGCCCGGGGACCGGCTCGACGTGGACCGGCTGGCCCGGGACCTCACGGCGAGGGGGGTGCCGGCCCGGTCGTTTCCCGACGCCGGGGCCATCGTGGAGTTCCTGGCGGCCGAGGCCCGGCCCGGGGACGTGGTCGTGGTGCTCTCCAACGGCGGGTTCGAGGGGATCCACGAACGGCTCCTGGAGGCGCTGCGGGGAAGGGCCTGATGCGACTCGGTGCTCTTCTGGCCCTCCTCGCCCTGGTGGGGTGCACTGCCGCGGTCCCGGCCCGGCGGGCCGCCTGGCTCGTCCGGGACCGCCTGGCCGACCCCGCGGAGCTGACCCGGGCCTGCGAGGCCGCCAAGACCGCGGGGCTCGACCGCCTGGTCGTCCAGGTGCGGGGCCGGGGGGACGCGTGGTACCCGAGCAAGGTCGCCCCCCGGGCCGAGCCCCTCCGCGCCGCCCCGGAGGGCTATGACCCGCTCGCCCTGGCCCTCGAGGCCTGTGCCCCGGTTCCCGTGGCCGCCTGGCTCAACGTCTACTACCTCTGGGGCGACGAGGCCCCCCCGGCCGAGCCGGCCCACCCGGCCCGGGCCCACCCGGAATGGGTCCTCACCGACGACGAGGGCCGCCGGGTGGACGGGTACGGCCCCGTGGAGCGGGCCCTGGGCTGGATCGAGGGGATCTACGCCGACCCGGCCTCCCTGGGGTACCGGGACCTCTTCGTGGAGGTGGTCCGGGAGGTCGTGGCGGCCTATCCCGTGGGGGAGATCCACCTCGATTTCGTGCGGTACCCGGGGCCGGGCTACGGCCAGGGCGGGCCCCTGGGGGAGCGGTTTCGGGAGATCTGGGGCCTGGACCCCCGGCTTCTGCCCCCCGAGCTCCGGGACGCCCCCGACCTCGCGGCCTGGCTCGACGGGTCCATGCCCGCCGGGGACCGGATCCTCACCACCCTGGGGCTCCTGTGGGCGGAGGCCCGGGCGAGGGAGGTGACGGCCCTGGTGCGGGCCGTGCGCCGGGAGCTCGACCGGGTGGAGGGGCGGCGCGTTCGGCTCTCCGCGGCGGTCTGGCCCGATCCGGGGTCCTCGTACCGGGACAAGGGGCAGGATTGGCGCACCTGGGCGGCCGAGGGGCTCGTGGATGCCCTCTATCCCATGGCCTATTTCGGACCTCCGGCCCGGGTGGAGGCCCAGGCGCGCCGCGCGCTCGCCGCGGTGGGGCCTTGGGGGACCGAACTCTGGCTCGGGCTGGGAGGGTATGTGAAGGCCCCGGCCCAGATCCGCGAGGAGGCGCGGCGGGCCGCCGTGGGGCGGTACTGCCTGTTCGACTGGGGAACCCTCTTGGACCGCCCCGGCGGCCCCGGGCCGTGGGTTGAGGCGCTGGGGGGCCGCTTTGTCCCGCCGGTCTCCCACCGGGCGCCCCCGGCACCCCGCACGGAGGGCGGCCGGCGCCTGTGGGCCCTGGTGGACCGGGTGGTCGGCGGGGACTGGGCCGGATTGGCCGTCCCGGACGGGGCCCTGGACCGGCGGTGGGCGGAGTTCGAGGCGGCGCGGCAGGGGGCTCTTCCCGCCGCCCTGGAGGCAGCAGCCCGTTCCACGGTGACCGTGCCCGACTGGGTGGATCTGGAGGGGATCTTCCGGTACGTGAACCCGGACGACCCTCCCGAGCGGGTGGCCGAGCAGGCGTCCCGGGCCCGGGAAGCCTTGGAACGGGTTCGGGCCGGGGAGGACTTCGGCCGGGTGGCCCGGGAGGTGAGCCAGGGCGGGACGGCCCGGTTTGGAGGCCCACTGGGGCGTCGCTACCTCACCGAGGGGCTGCCCGGCCGGGAGGCCCTGGCCGCCGCGAAGCCCGGGGACCTGGTGGGCCCGGTGCGGGTTTCCAACGGGTTCTGGGTGTACCGGGTCCGGGAGAGGGGGCAGGGGAGGGCGGTTCCCTTTTCCGAGGCCCCGTGGCCCGCCCGCCGAAACGCCCTGCGCCGGATCCTGGCCTCCATGGGGCTTCGGCTAGGAGGCTGGGAGGCTAGGAGGCTGGAACGCTAGAAGGCTCGGAGGCTAAACCCTCTGGCGATTCGACTGCCAAAATCTGTCCCGGTGCGTGCCGACGCCTTTCCAGCCTCCCCGCTTCCCAGCCTCCACGAGCGGTCCTACGGTTGGCCCCCGAACACCTTCTTGAGGAGGTCGGTGGTCCGGGCCACG
>CAZUYO010000059.1:0-12107 GCA_964624725.1 uncultured Thermodesulfobacteriota bacterium | reverse complement strand
TTTCTTGCATATTTGCAAACACAATGCAAATATGCAACTCTTGCCGAACCCCGGAGGGACGCCCTTGTACATCGAACGCTCATTGGAAACCGTGATCCGGCGGGCCGCGGCGGAGTTCCCGGCCGTGGTGGTGACCGGTCCCCGGCAATCCGGTAAGACCACGCTCCTCCAGCATGCATTCGGTTCGCGCTACGGGTATGTCTCCCTGGAACTCCCCGACGTGCGGGCCGCGGCCGCCGCAGACCCGCGCATGTTCCTCGAGCTGCATCCCCCTCCGGTCATCTTCGACGAGATCCAGTACGCGCCCGATCTGCTCCCCTACATCAAAGAGCGGATCGACGCCAACCGCCGCGGGAAGGGGCTGTTCCTCCTGACCGGGTCCCAAAACCTCCTCCTCGCGGAGAAGGTGACGGAGTCCCTGGCGGGTCGGGCCGCCATGCTCCGCCTCTTTCCCCTCTCGAGGCGAGAGGCGGAGGGCCGGCCCGATCTCCCCCTTCCGTGGGAAGCCGGCCCCCGCGCGGCGTCGGGTTCCCCCCTCGCCTACGGGGATCTGTGGGAGAGGTTCCTGCGGGGTGGATATCCGGAGCTTTGGGCGGAACCGGACCGCGACACCACCCTGTGGCACGCCAGCTACGTTCAGACCTATCTGGAACGGGACGTCCGGGGCCTCCGGCAGGTGGGGGATCTGTCCCTGTTTCAGAGCTTTGTGCGGGTTCTCGCCGCGAGGAGCGCCCAACTGCTGAACCTCTCGGATGTCGCCCGGGATCTCGGGGTGGCCGTGAACACGGTGAAAGCATGGCTTTCCGTGCTGGAAGCCACCTACCAGGTGGTCGTGGTACGGCCCTACTTCGCCAACATCGGCAAGCGGCTCGTCAAATCGCCCAAGGTCTATTTCACGGACGTGGGCACCCTCTGCTACCTGGTGGGATTGACGGACCCCGCCCACGCGGCGGCGGGGCCCATGGCCGGAGCGGTGTTCGAGACCGCGGTTCTCGGCGAGATCCTAAAGACGCTCGCCCACCGCGGCCAGGTGCCCCGCCTGTACTTCTGGCGCACCGCCGCGGGCCTGGAGGTGGACTTTGTGGTCGAGGTGGGGGGCAGGCTCGTGCCCATCGAGGTGAAGACGTCCGCGACGCCACGGCCCGCCATGGCGTCGGCCATCCGGAGATTCCGGAAAGACCTCGGGGAACGGGTTCTCCCCGGCTACGTGGTGCACCCCGGCGACGCCACGCTCCCCCTCGGGCCGGGGGTCACCGCCCTTCCGTTTGGGGAACTCTGAGCTTGCCGGACGGGTCCACCGCCCGGGCTTAGGCCGCCACGATCACGGCCGGGTCCAGTTCTTCGAGGGTGTCGAGGGTGAGGTGGCAGCGGATGCGGTGGCCGCCCCCGGCGTCGCGCCAGGGGGGCGGTTCGCGCTCGCACACGGCCCCCCCGTCGGGCAGGAGCGCCCGGCGCGGGCAGCGCGTGTGGAACCGGCACCCGGGCGGCGGGGCCACGGCGCTCGGCACGGGGCCCTCGAGCCGGAGTTTCTGCTGCCTGGCGTCCGGGTCGGGCACGGGCACGGCCGAAAGCAGGGCCTCGGTGTAGGGGTGGTAGGGCGGCGCGTAGATGGCCTCGGCCGGGCCCTCCTCCACGATCCCCCCGAGATACATGACCAGGAGGTCGTCGCAGAAATAGCGCACCACCGAGAGGTCGTGGGCGATGAAGGCGAGCGTGCTGCCCTGGCGCTGCTGGATCTCGGCCAAGAGGTTCAGCACCGCGGCCTGCACCGACACGTCCAGGGCCGAGACCGGCTCGTCGCACAGCACGAGGTCGGGCCGGCCCGCCAGGGCCCGGGCGATGCCGACCCGCTGCTTCTCCCCGCCGCTCAGCTGCCGGGGGTACCGGTCGAAGTAGTCCGGGCCCAGCTTCACGGCCCGCAGGAGCCGCAGGGCCTCGTCCCGGGCCCGGCGCCGGGGCGCCCCGGTGAGCTTGCGCACGGCCCGGGCCACCTGGCTCCCCACCGAGTACGAGGGGTTGAGGGTGGCGTCGGGGTTCTGGAACACCATCTGGATCGCCCGGATCACCTCGGCCGGCCGGCGGGTCACGGGCTCCCGGAGGTCGAAGCCCAGAAACTCCACCTTCCCCCCGGTGGGCCGCTCGAGCCCGATCAGGGCCTTGACCAGGCTCGACTTGCCGCAGCCCGACTCCCCCACGATGCCGAGGATCCGCCCCTTGCGGATCTCGAGATCCACCCCGTCCACGGCCCGCACCGGCTGGTCGCGGCGCCGGCCCCGGTAGTACACCCGCAGCGCCTCGGAGCGCAGCAGGGGCTCGCCGCCCCCCGGCGGCGGGGCGGGGTGCTCGGCCGGCTTGCGAAGGGGCGCCTCGGCCACCTGACGGGCGAACCGGCACCGGCTCTCGTGGGCCTCGCCCACCGGGGCGAGGTCCGGCCGGCCCTGCCGGCACTCGTCCCGGGCGAACTCGCAGCGGGGGGCGAAGCCGCAGGCGTCGGCGGGCCGTTCGGCCGGCGGGGGCACCCGGCCCGGGATCGGCACCAGGGGTTCGTCCCGGCGGGTGTGGCCCAGCCGGGGCACGGCCCGCAGGAGCCCCCGGGTGTAGGGGTGGGCCGGCCGGCGGAACACCGAGCGGGTGGGCCCGGTCTCCACCACCTCGCCGGCGTACATCACGGCGAGCCGGTCGCTCACCCGGGCCACCACCCCCAGGTTGTGGGTGATGAAGAGGATCGCGGTGCGGGAGGCCTCCTGGAGTTCCTCCACCAGGTCCAGCACGGCCGCCTCCACCGTGACGTCCAGGGCCGTGGTGGGCTCGTCGAGGATGAGGAGGTCGGGCTCGTTGAGCATGGCCATGGCGATGACCACCCGCTGCTGCTGGCCGCCCGAGAGCTGGTGGGGGTAGCGGCGCAGCACGTCGCCGGGGTCGGGCATGTGGACCCGGTCGAGCATGCCCCGGGCCCGGTCGAGGGCCTCGGCCTTGGGAAGGCCCTGGTGCACGGTGAGCACCTCGGCCAGCTGGTCCCCGACCCGGAGCACCGGGTTCAGGGCCTGCATCGGGTCCTGGTACACCATGGCGATCCGGTTTCCCCGGATCGCCCGCAGTTCCCGTTCCGGGACCCCGAGGAGGCTGCGGCCCTGGAACCGGATGTCCCCGGCCGTGATGCGGCCGTTCCGGCCCAGAAAGTTCACGATGCCGTAGGCCAGGGTGCTCTTGCCGCACCCCGACTCCCCCACGATCCCCAGGGCCTCGCCCCGGCCCACCGTGAGGCTCACCCCCCGCACCGCCGGCACGAGACCCGTGCGGGTCTCGTAGGCGATCTCCACGTTTTCGAGTTCCAGAACGGGTTCGGTCACTGGTATCTCCCGGACTCCTCCCGGAGCCCGTCGGCCAGGAGGTTCAGCCCCACCACCAACGAGGCGATGGCGAGCGACGGCCACAGGGCCTGCCAGGGGCTCCCGGTCAGGATGAACTGCCGGCCCTTGGCCACCATGCTGCCCCAGTCGGGCGACGGGGGCGGCAGGCCCAGGCCCAGGAACCCCAGGGTGCCCATGGCGAAGATGGCGTACCCCACCCGCAGCATGGCGTCCACCAGGATGGGCCCGCGGGCGTTGGGGAGGATCTCCACGAACAGGATGTAGGCCGTGCTCTCGCCCCGGGTCTCGGCGGCCCGCACGAACTCCCGGGTGCGCAGGTCCAGGGTGAGGCTCCGGACGAGCCGGGCGATGCCCGGCACGCCCACGATGGCGATGGCGATCACGATGTTCACGGCCGAGGCGCCGATGGCCGCCACGATGATGAGGTAGAGCAGGATCACGGGGATCGCCATCATGGCGTCCAGGAGCCGCATCACGATCTCGTCGACCCACCCCCCCTTGTACCCGGCCCACAGCCCGAGCACCGAGCCGATGGCGAGCGCCGCGAACACCCCCCACAGGGCCGTGCCCCCGGGCAGCCAGAAGGTATCGGTGACCGGCAGGTACACCAGCACCACCCGGGCGCCGTAGATGAGCCGGGTCCACAGATCCCGGCCGAGTTCGTCGGTGCCCAGGAGGTGGGTTGTGCTGGGGCCCTGGTTGGGGGCCCGCCAGTCCTGCTCCGTGGGGGAGTAGTGGGTGAGCAGGGGCGCCGCGAGCGCCACGACCACCCAGAACAGCACGATCGCGAGCCCCACCGTGGCGGTGCGCGAGCGCAGGAGCACCCCCAGGCCGGCGAGGACCCGTCGGCCGAGGGACGGCGCGGGAGCCGAAAGGGTTTCGACGGTTTGCGTGGCGGAAGGGCTCATGCGTAGCGGATCCGGGGGTTCAGGAGGGCGTAGGCCACGTCGGCCACGAGCTGGGTGCCCACGGCCACGAGCACCATGATCATGGCCCCGGCCTCCAGGGCCGGCACGTCCTTGTACAGGGCCGACTCCAGCAGGAACTGCCCCAGGCCGGGGTAGCCGAACACCACCTCCACCACCACGATGCCCCCCAGGAGCCAGTTCACGTGGAGCATGATCACGGTGATGGGGGCGATCAGGGCGTTCCGGGCCGCGTGGCCCAGCACCACCCGCCGCCAGGGCAGGCCCTTGAGGAACGCGGTGCGCACGTAGGGCGCCCGCATGGCGTCGGCCATGCTGGCCCGGGTGATCCGCAGCACGTACCCGAGTTCGATCAGGGTCAGGGTGAGCACCGGGAGCACCAGCATGTCGGGCCGCTCCCAGGGGGCCTTCTGGCCGAAGGCCGCGGCCCCCGGGAACCACCCGAGCCAGGCCGAGAAGATCAGGATCAGGAAGATCCCGGTCGCGAACTCCGGGATCACCGAAAACAGCATGCCCCCGATGGAGAGCACCCGGTCCAGGAGGCTCCCCTCCCGCACCCCGGCCACCATGCCGAGGGCCAGGGCCAGGGGCATCACCAGCACGAAGGCCACGCCCGCCAGCACGAGGGAGTTTCGCACCCGGACCCCGAGGCTTTGGCCCACGGGCCGGCCGGTGCGCAGCGACACCCCGGGATCGCCCCGCAGGAAGCCCCGGCGCAGGGGGATGTAGGCCTCGGGCGCCCCGGCCACCTGCTGCCAGCCCTTGGTCATCAGGAAGGTCCAGCCCGTGCCGGCCTTGCCCCGCACCCACCGGGCCGCCCGGTTCTGGGTGTCCACGCCCCAGAACGCTTCGGTGCCGTCGGGCCCCCGGCGCCACCGGCCGTTGTCGGGTTCCTCCACGGTGGTGCCGTCGGGTTGGCGCACCAGGGCGATGAGATCGTCGCCCTCCACCTTCCACCGCAACAGCCGGCCCCGCTCGTCCCGGGCCCACCACTCCTCGAACCCGGTCTCGGTCTGCAGCCGCGCCAGGGGCAGCCCGATCTTCCGCTCGGCCTCCCCCCGGGTGCCCAGGAGCCAGCGGCGGTACCGGGTCCACACGGGCTGGTCCAGGCCGTGCTGGGCCAGGAACGAGGCCTCCTGCTCGGGGGTGACGAAGGCGCCGAGCACGTTGCGGGCCACGTTTCCCGGCGAGGCCTCGGCCACCAGGAACACGGCCACCGACACCAGGGCCATGGTGAGGGCCAGGAGGAACAGGCGACGGAGCAGGAACCGGAGCATCGCGGTGGGGTCAGGCGCTCAGCCAGGCGTGGCGGTAGAGCATGAACCCGATCGGGTGGGCGTCCACGCCCTCCACGCGTTTGCGGTGGATATGCCAGTTATTGCGCCAGAACGCGATGCCGATGGAGCCCCGCTCCCACTGGATCTGCTCGAGTTTGCAGAAGATCTTCCGCCGGGCGTCCAGGTCGAGGGTGCCGTTGGCCTCCCGCAGGAGCTTGTCGAACTCCGGGTCCACCCACCGGGTCTCGTTCCAGGAGACGGGCTTGCCCTCGTCGTCGGAGGTGTAGGCGAGGTTGAGCACCATGGTGCCCAGGGGCCGGTGCGTCCAGGGGGTGATCCCGAAGTTCACCACGGACCACTTCTCCCAGTACTGGCTCGTGGGCATGGTCTGGATCCGGATCCGGAACCCCGCGGGGGCGGCGTCCTCCTTGAGGATCTCGGCGTAGCGCACCACGTCGGACCACTCGGAACCCACGGCCAGCTCCACGTCGAGCCCGTTGGGGTACCCGGCTTCCCGGAGCAGCTGCCGGGCCCGTTCGGGGTCGTACTTGGGCACGGGTTTTTCGCAGTACTCGGGGTGCTTGGGATACACGTGGAAGTCCTGGCCGAGGAGCCCCTCGTTAAAGTAGGCCAGCCCCAGGATCTTCTCCCGGTGCTGGCAGAGCTTCATGGCCATGCGCACCCGGTTGTCGTCCCAGGGCTTCTGGTCCACCCGCATCCGCAGCACCCGCACCTGGGCCGTGGACACAGGGTCGAGCGCCACGTCCGGGTGGTTGCGCAGGGCCTGGAACGCCTCCACCGCCCCTCCCGTGGCCACGTCGATGATGTCCACGTCGCCGGACTGGATGGCCGAGATCCGGGCCGACACCTCCCCGCCCAGGTCCACGAACTCCATGGCGTCGAGGTAGGGCAGGGGTTTGCCGTCGGCGCCCTTCACCCAGTAGTCGGGCCGGGCCTTGAGCCGGGCCCCCTCCCCCTCCTTGTAGTACTCGACCACGTAGGGACCGGTGCCGTGGGGCATCCGCAGGAAGTCGCCCTCGAACGTGCGGTGGTTGAGGATCATGGCCGGGTAGTGGAACAGGTGCTCCGGCACGGCGATCTCGGGGCGCTTGAGGTGGAGCCGGATCACGTGGTCGCCCACCTTCTCGATGCCGGTGGGGTCGAGGTACCCGCCCATGAGCCCCAGCATCGACGAGCCCACGTCCTTGTCGAGCCAGCGCTTCATCGAGAACACGACGTCGTCGGCCGTGAGCGGGTCGCCGTTGTTGAACCGGATCCCCTTGCGCAGCGTGAGGGTCCAGGTTTTGAGATCCTCGCTGGCCTCCCACTTCTCCAGGAGGTAGGGGTGGGTGATGTTGTCCTTGTCGGTGAGGGTCAGGTACTCCGCCACGTTCCGGAGCACGTTGGGCGGCTCGAGCCAGGAGAACTGGGCCGGGTCGGTGGCCTTCTGGATCCGCATGCCGATCCGGAGCACCCCGCCCCGGCGCACCGCCCCGGCCCAGGCGGGCCGGGGCGCCAGGCCGGCCATGCGGGCCGCGGCCGTGGCCGACACCCCCAGCAGGGTGGCGTAGCGCAGGAACTCCCGGCGGGAGATCCGGCCGGTTTCGAGTTGGTGGCGCAGTTCGGGAACGGCGGGATGGACGGTTCGTTTCATGGGGACCTCCTGGTGGGTGGGACTGCGGACGCACCTCTCCCCTGCCGGTCGTTCCAGGCTCGGGCCGGAACGAAGTGGGGGAGCGGGTGGTTCATTGCGACGGGCCTCCGAATCCGGCAGGGATTCGGGCGAGCCGGGCGTTGCAGGCAACAGGATCGCGGTCACCCTGGGGCGGCGGTCGTTCGGCCCCGCGGAGCCCGCGGCGGGGAAAACCGGTACGCGGCGTGCGAATCCCCTTCACCCGGTCCACGCCAAAATGGGTTTGCGCCGACGCCGGGGACCCTACCAACCGCCGGGGCGGGATGTCAAATCGGGGCTCGGGGACGACGGGTACGGGACGGTTTCCGCGGAGCGGGTTTCGGTGTATGTTCGAAACCCGCTCCGGCACGACCAGGCGGGCCGCAGGCCCCAACCCGCGGTCCATCGGCCGTGCCACCGTAGCCGGCACAACCGCTTGCGCATGCGGTCAAGCTGGAATCGCGAGAGTTCTAGGCTTTCCAGCCTTCCAGCCTCCCCGCGTTCCAGCGGAGAACACAAGGAGGAACCCCCATGCCCATCGTCAACATCGACTGGCTCGAAGGCCGCACCGTGGAGCAGAAGCGCGAGATCTCCCGGCGGGTCACCGAGGTGATCGTGGAGGTGGCCGGGTGCCCCCCCGAGGCGGTGACCGTGATCTTCACCGACCACCCGCGCCACGACATCGCGAAGGCGGGAAAGCTCCTGTCGGACTGACGTGGAACCCCGGCTCCGTTTCGTCCGGTACCTGGCCCCGACCGGGTTCCGGCGGCTCGCCGTGTGGGAGTGGGGCGAGCCGGACAACCCGGACGCGGTGGTGTGCGTTCACGGGCTCACCCGCACGGGCCGGGATTTCGACCCCCTGGCCCGGGCCCTGGCGCCCCGCTACCGGGTGCTGTGCCCCGACATGCCCGGCCGGGGCCGGAGCGACTGGCTCTCGGGGCCGGCGGAGTACGCCTACCCCGTGTACCTCCAGGCCCTGGCGTGTCTGCTGGCCCGGAGGGAGGCCGGGACGGTGGACTGGGTGGGCACCTCCATGGGGGGGCTCCTGGGGCTCATGCTCGCGGCCCAACCCGGAACGCCGATCCGGCGCCTGGTCCTGAACGACATCGGCCCCACGGTACCGGGCGCGGCCCTGGAGCGGATCGCCTCCTACGTGGGCGCCGATCCCCGGTTCGGGAGCCTTGCCGAGGCCGAGGCCTACCTCCGGCGGGTCCACGCCCCCTTCGGCCCGCTCGCCGACGCCGACTGGGCCGAGCTCGCCCGCCACAGCGTGCGGCCCCTTGCGGGGGGCGGGTACGCCCTCCACTACGACCCGGCGATCGGCGCCGCCCTGGGAGAAGGGCCGTTCGAGGACGTGGATCTCTGGGATGTCTGGGCGGCGGTGCGTTGCCCCGTGATCGTCGTGCGGGGGCGGGAGTCCGACGTGCTTCCGGCCGAGGTGGCGGCCCGCATGGCGGAAAAGCCCGGCGTCGAGGTCGTGGAGTTCGCCGGCGTGGGCCACGCCCCGGCCCTCCGGGCGCCCGAGCAGATCGCGGCCGTGGGCCGGTGGCTCGGGTGCGGGGTTTGACCGGGCGAAATCCGCCCTGGAAATTTCGGCCCGATTCCCCTATCCTCCGCGCGGACCTTTCCGCCCCCCCTCCTCTCCACCCCCGAGGGAGAAGCCGTGAGCGAACGCGTCCGACGGGTGCTCGGCGTCCTGGCCGTCCTCGGCCTCCTCTATCTCTTCCTGGTCAGCATCGGCATGGTGGGGGCCGCCTTCAAGCTGGCCGGGAAGGGGTTCGCCAAGGAGATCTTCGGGTTCGCCTCGAACCCCCTGACCGGGCTCTTCATCGGCATCTTTGCCACGTCGCTCGTCCAGAGCTCCTCCACCACCACCTCCATCGTGGTGGGCCTGGTGGCCGGGGGCATGCCGGTGGAGACGGCGATCCCCATCATCATGGGCGCCAACATCGGCACGAGCGTCACCAACACCCTGGTGAGCCTGGGCCACATCTCCCGCACGAACGAGTTCGAGCGGGCCTTCGCCGCCTCCACGGTGCACGACTTCTTCAATCTGCTGTCGGTGCTGGTGCTCTTCCCGCTCCAGTACTTCACCGGGTTCCTCGGCCACCTGGCCCACGGGCTCGCCGGGGTGGTGACCGGCGGGGCGGACCTGCACTTCCACAGCCCCCTCAAGGCGGTCGTGAAGCCGGCGGTCAAGCTGTTCGTCCACGGGGCCGGCGGGATCACCGACGCGAAGCTGCTCCAGGCGGCCCTGATCGTGGTGCTGGCGGCGGTGCTCCTGTTCGTCTCCCTCAAGTACATGTCGGCGATCCTCCGGGGCATGGTGATGGACCGGGCCGCCGGGTTCTTCGAGCGCACCATCTTCCGCAACGCCCCCACCGCGTTCGTGGTGGGCATCCTGCTCACGATCGCGGTGCAGAGCAGCTCGATCACCACCTCGGTGATCGTGCCGCTGGCCGGGGCCGGGCTCCTGACCCTGGAGCAGGTCTACCCCTACACCCTGGGGGCGAACATCGGCACCACGATCACGGCGATTCTGGCGTCGCTGGCGGTGCAGGAGCACTTCACGGCCGCGGTGACCGCCGCGTTCTCCCACCTGCTGTTCAACGTATGCGGCATCGTGGCCCTGAACGTGCTCCCGCCGGTGCGGCGGATCCCGCTGCGTCTGGCCCGCACCCTCGCCGGGCAGGCGGTCCGGCGCAAGTGGGTGCCGCTGCTGTACATTCTCGTGGTATTCTTCCTCATCCCCCTCGCCCTCATCTTCGCGACCCGGTGACCCATGTGGAAAGAGCTGATCAAGATCTGGAAGTCCCAAAGCCTACTCGACCAGGCGTGGAACGAGTCGTTCGACGCCCTGGAGATCGACCGGAAGATGTTCCTGGAGGCGGTCCGGATCCTCCGGGAGAGCGACGACCGGGAGCTCGCGGCCGAGATCCGCGAGATGGACCGCCAGGTCAACAAGTACGAGCGGGACGTCCGGCGAAAGGTCATGACCCACTGCGCCGTGGCCGGCACGGCGGATCTGCCGAGCGCCCTGGTGCTCGTGTCGATCATCATCGACATCGAGCGGATCGGCGACTACTGCAAGAACATCGTGGACCTGGCCCGCCACCATCCCGACACGCTGGCGGCCGGCCCGTTCGAGGCCGAGCTCCGGGAGATCGAGGCGGAGCTCAAGGAGCGGTTCTCCCGCACCATCGAGGTGCTCCGGAGCCACGACGTGGAGGGGGCGCGGGAGCTCATGGCCACCTACCGGTCCGAGGTGGGGGAGACCTGCGACCGGATCGTCCACGGCATCGTGGGCGGGGAAAACGGCGAGTTCTCCGCGGCCGACGCCGCCGCGCTGGCCCTGTACGCCCGGTACCTCAAGCGCATCACGGCCCACCTCAAGAACGTGGCCTCGAGCGTGGTGAACCCGTTTCCCCGGATCGGGTTCAAGGAAAAGCGGCCCACGGGCGGGTAGAGGGTCCGTCCGGTGAACGCGGGCCGCCCCGGGGGGGCGGCCCGTTCCCGTATCGGACGGCCCGGAGCGAGCCCGCCCCGGCAGGGGGGATCCGGAAGGCCGCGGTCCCCGGACGGGGGCGACCGATTCACGACGTCACGACGGACGGCAGTTCCGCCTCCCGGCGAACGAGGTCCCCCATGCCTACCCTCGAGATCTTCTTCGACTACGTCTGACCCTGGTGCTACTTCGACACCGTGGGTGTCGCCGCGGTCGAGCGCGAGCTCGGCCTCGAGCTCCGCTGGATCCCCTTTCCCCTTCACCCCGAGGTGCCGGACGAGGGGATGAGTCTGGACGCCCTCTTCGGCGGGCGGGTGGACGTGGGGGCCATGATGGCCCGGGTTCGCTCGGTGGCCGAGGCCCTGGGGCTTCCGCTGGGGGACCGGACCCACACCTTCAACACCCGGCGGGTCCAGGAGCTCGGGCTCTGGGCCGAGGAACAGGGCCGGGGAGACGCGTTTCGGGCCGAGGCGTTCCGGGCCTATTTCGCGGCCGGGCGGAACCTGGCCGACCCGGCCGTGCTCCGGGACATCGCCGGGGCGGCGGGCCTCGATCCCGGGGCGGCGGACGAGGTGGTCCGGAGCGGCCGGTACGCCGGAGCCCGGGAGGCGGCCTGGGCCGAGGCCCGAACCCGGGCGGTCCGGGCCGTACCCACCCACTTCCTGGGCCGGGCCGTGGCCGAGGGGTTTCATCCGCCCCACGAGCTCCTGAACTGGGCTCGCGGGGCCCTGGCGCGGTGAACGGGGCGGGTCGGGCGGGAAACGACCCCGAACGGGAAAAAGGAGTGACGCGGCATGCCGCAGGCGACGGAACTCAAACGGGGCCAGGTGATCCTGGTGGACGGGGCGCCCTGCCGGCTCTTGGAGGTGCAGCAGCAGGCCCCCTCGGCCCGGGGCGCCCACCTCATGGTGAAGGTGCGCTACCGGAACCTCCTGACGGGCCAGGTGCTGGACCGCACCTTCCGGGGCGGCGACCGGGTGGACGAGGCCGACTTCGAGAGGCGAAAGGGCCAGTACCTCTACGCGGCCGGGGAGGCCGGGGTGTTCATGGACCTCGAGACCTACGAGCAGTACGAGGTGGGGGGCGAGGTGTTCGAGGCCGTGCGCGGCTACCTCACCGACGGGCTCGAGGTGACCCTGGGGTTCTTCCAGGGCCGGGTGGTCGGGGTGGAGCCGCCCCAGGTGGTGGAACTTGCGGTGGTGGACACGCCCCCCGCGATCAAGGGCGCCACGGCCACGGCCCAGACCAAGGCCGCCGTCCTGGAAACCGGGCTCACGGTCCAGGTGCCCCCCTACATCGAACCCGGCACCCGCATCCGGGTCGACACCCGCGACGGCCACTTCGTGGGGCGGGCGT
>CAZUYO010000058.1:5774-12129 GCA_964624725.1 uncultured Thermodesulfobacteriota bacterium | reverse complement strand
GCGACGTAGGTGGGCTCGGCCCCCAGGTCGAACTTGTGCACCAGGGTCGTGGTCCGGGGCTCGCCCTCGCCCCCGTCGGCCCACCACAGCCAGTAGCCGTCGTTGGGCGTGGCGAGGTAGAGGCTCGCCTGGGAGCCGTACACGACCCCGCTGTTCGTCAGGAGCGACACCGCGGCGAGATCGGCCTCCGGGTCCTCGAGGTCGAGGGTTGCGATGGTGACGAAGCCCGTCCCGTTCGGGACCGGCGGCTGGAACACGTTCTCGCAGGGGCACACGGCCCGCTCCGCCGTCACCTCGCCGTCCGGGCCGAACCAGGTGTCCCGGTACTGGGGCAGGAGATCCTCCCCGTCCCACGAGTCGAGGCCGGGTTGGGCCTCAGCCCCGGCCCCCCCGGCGTCGAGGAGGCCGGGGGGCGCGGGAACGCCTCCGCCCACCGCCGGGATCCAGGTCTGAATCACCAGGTGGGCCCGGCCCTCGACCAGGCGGGCGTCGACGTAAGCGCCCTCGAACTCCACCTCCCGCACCACCCGCGGGGCGGCCGGGTCGGTCACGTCGAACACGGCGGCCCGGAGCCTCGGGCCCCACCAGGGCCGATCGACGGTCTCCGCCGCGGCCGATTCCCACACCTGCGACAGCACGAGCACCGTGGAGCCGTGGACCAGAAGGGCCACCGGGTGGCCCTCCAGATCCACCCGGGCGACCTCCTCGGTGCCCTCCGGCGGCCAGACGTCGAACACGAGGAACGTCCCGCCGCTCACGACGTAGAGGCGTTCCCCGTCGGTCTTGACGAAGTCGGGCTCGTCCACCCCCTCTTCCTGCACGTTCGTGTTGGAGTACTCCCGCTCGGGGGCCGCGGCTCCGCCCGCGTCCGCAGCCCCCTCCGCCGCGTCGGAGGCCGGCGTCCCCGCGGGGACCGGCCCGGAGCCGGACACGGTTTCGAGCACGGCTCCATACCGCTCCCACAGGGTCGACTGGGTGGCCGCCGCCTGGGCCAAGTACGCCCGCAGGGCCTCGCAGTCGGCGAACCGGCTGGCGCGGGATGCCCCGCCCTCGGCCGGCGGGGCGCCCGGGCTCCCGCCGCCCCCCGAGCAGGCGGCCAGGGAAAGAACGAACAGGGCGGAGAGGAAACGGCGGAACCGCATGGCGGGTCTCCTTGGGGGGAGCCGGGCAAGAGCGCGTCCCGGTGCGCCTTCCACGGGGGACGCAAGGCAGGACCGCGGGACACCCAGTCTACCCTGCACGAACCCGTTGCGCCACGGGGCCTCCGACAAGCGTTCCCAGACACCGACGAGGCGATCACCCGACTGCTTTGGCGGTGGACCCCGAGGCGAAACCCCGATGCCCCCTTCCGGATGTAGCCACGCTCAGCTATTTTGTGGCTACAAAATTCGTTCGGCTCGTTTCCGGAGGGTGTCCCGTGCAGGCTTCCGTCCGCACCGTGAAAAACCGCTTCAGCGAGTTCCTGCGCCGTGCGCAGCAAGGGGAGGAGATCATCGTGACCTCCCACAACCGCCCGGTGGCCAAACTGGTGCCTCTTGGTCCTGAGGACACGCAACGGATTCCCAGCCGGGAGGACCTCATCCTCGAACTCGCGGCACTTCGGGATTCCCTTGCCGGGGCCCTGACCGGAGAACCCCTGAGCCGTACGGTCATCGATCTGCGGAAGAAGGAGCGGTTTTGAGGTTTTACTTCGACACCAGCGCGCTCGTGCCGCTGTACGTCCCGGAGTCCGCTTCCTCCCAGTCCGCCGAGCGCCTCCGGCGTGCCACGAGCGTCTGCGTTTCGTGGCTGGCGGAGGTGGAGTTTCGCTTCGCATTGGCCCTCAAGACACGAACCAAGGCGCTGGCCCCGGAACCCGCCACGACGGTGCTCCGGGCCTTCCAACGCCACCTGGACCAACGGCTTTACCAGCTCCTCCCTATGGACCGCGGGGTATTCGCCCAAGCGGTCCTGTGGCTCGAGCAGCTCTCGACACCCCTGCGCTGCCTCGACGCGCTCCACCTGGCCTGCTGCCATCGGGAGCAATGCGTGTTGGTCACCCTCGATGCCGCCCTCGCCCGGTCGGCCCGGCGCCTCGGGGTGCCGTGCGATTTCATCGGAGCGGACTGATCCCGGGCACGGCCCTATCCGTAGGAACGGGCGATCCCCCGGCCTCCGTCACGCCCGCCACCACCGGGGCCAAACCGGGGGGATCGACAACGTACAAAGCTGTTCGGCCCCCTCCCTGTCTCCCGACCCCTCCGTCCCGAAACGAAACCGCCCCGGCGGGTCGCGCCGGGGCGGGGTTCGTTCGGTGTCAGGACACCGTCACGAAAGCAGGTCGGCCATGGTCTTGCCGATGTCGGCCGGGCTCTGGACCACGTGGACGCCGCAGGCCTTCAGGGCGGCCATCTTCTCGGCCGCGGTGCCCTTGCCGCCGGCGATGATGGCCCCGGCGTGGCCCATGCGCTTGCCCTTGGGGGCGGTCTGGCCCGCGATGAAGCTCACCACCGGCACCTTGATGTTCTCCCGGATGTACGCGGCGGCCTCCTCCTCGGCCGTGCCGCCGATCTCGCCGATGAGCACGATGCCCTTCGTTTCGGGGTCGTCCTTGAAGAGCTTCAGGGCGTCGATGAAGGTGGTGCCGATGATCGGGTCGCCGCCGATCCCGATGCAGGTGGTCTGGCCGATGCCGAGCTTGGTGAGCTGGTCCACGGCCTCGTAGGTCAGGGTGCCGGACCGGCTGATCACCCCCACCGGGCCCTTCTTGTGGATGTGGCCCGGCATGATCCCGATCTTGCACTCCTCGGGGGTGATGATGCCCGGGCAGTTGGGGCCGATGAGCCGGGTGCTGGAGCCCTCGAGGGCCCGCTTCACCTTGAGCATGTCCATCACCGGGATGCCCTCGGTGATGCACACCACCACCTCGATGCCGGCGTCGGCCGCCTCGAGGATGGCGTCGGCCGCGAACGGCGCCGGCACGAAGATCATGGAGGCGTTGGCGCCGGTCTCGGCCACGGCCTGGGCCACGGTATCGAAGACCGGCACGCCCAGGACCTCCTGGCCGCCCTTGCCGGGGGTCACCCCGCCGACCAGTTTGGTGCCGTACTTGAGGCACTGCTCCGAGTGAAACTTGCCGTTGGAACCCGTGATGCCCTGGCAGATGACCCGGGTTTCCTTGTTGACGAGAATGCTCATGGGCTACTCCCTTCGGGAGGCTGGAAAGCTGGGAGGCTAGAAAGCCAGAAAGCGGGGAGGCTGGGAAGCGAAAGGGCCCAACCCCGTGGCCTCTTTTCTTTTCCTGCCCTGCCGGTGCGTCCAGCCTGTTCGTTCGTGGATCGAGTCCCCTTCCTCCCCGGGCGGCGGTGAGGCCGACCGGTCACCCGTCACGCGTCACCGGTCACCGGCTTCTGGCCGCCGCCACCACCTTTTCGGCGGCCTCGCTCATGGTCTCGGCCGTGATGATGGGAAGGCCGCTCTCGGCGAGCATCTTCCGGCCCAGGTCCACGTTGGTGCCCTGGAGCCGCACCACCAGGGGCACCTTGAGGTCCACGGTCTTCGCGGCCGTGAGGATGCCCTCGGCGATGGTGTCGCAGCGCATGATGCCGCCGAAGATGTTCACCAGCACCGCCTCGACCTTGGGGTCGGACAGGATGAGCTGGAACGCCCGGGTCACCTGCTCGGCGCTCGCGCCGCCGCCCACGTCGAGGAAGTTCGCCGGCTCGGCGCCGTAGTGCTTGATGATGTCCATGGTGGCCATGGCGAGCCCGGCGCCGTTCACCATGCACCCGATGCTGCCGTCGAGGCTGATGTAGGACAGGCCGTACTTCGACGCCTCGAGCTCCCGGGGATCCTCCTCGGTCTCGTCCCGCAGGGCCTCGATGTCCTTGTGCCGATAGAGGGCGTTGTTGTCGAAGTTCATCTTGGCGTCGAGCGCCAGCACCTGGCCGTCGCCCGTGACCACCAGGGGGTTGATCTCGGCCAGGCTCGCGTCGGTCTCGACGAAGGCCCGGTACAGCCCGGCGATGAACTTGCCCGCGTTCTTCGCGGCCTCGCCCTCGAGGCCCAGGCCGTAGGCGAGCTTTCGGCCGTGGAACGGGAAGAACCCGGTGGCCGGGTCCACGGTCTGCTTGAGGATCTTCTCGGGGGTCTTGGCCGCCACCTCCTCGATCTCCATGCCGCCCTCGGTGGACGCCATGATGGTGACCCGGCAGGTGGCCCGGTCGATCACCACCCCGAGGTAGAGCTCCCGGGCGATGTCGCAGCCCTCCTCCACGTAGACCTTGAGAACCTCCTTGCCCTGGGGCCCGGTCTGGTGGGTGACGAGCTTGGAGCCGAGCATCTTCTCGGCCGCGGCCCGGGCCTCGGCCGGGCCCTTGCACACCTTGACCCCGCCGGCCTTGCCCCGGCCGCCGGCGTGGATCTGGGCCTTGACCACCACCACGGGGGTGCCGAGTTCCCGGGCCGCGGCCTCGGCCTCGTCGGGCGTGGTGGCCACGATGCCCCGGGGCACGGCCACCCCGTAGCGCTTCAGGATCTCCTTGGCTTGGTACTCGTGGATGTTCATGGATCCTCCGAATCCGCTGGGCAGCTCGGCGGCTGGGCGGCCAGGCTGCCGGGCCGTGTGCCGGCCCCTTCCCATCGAAACGAACGAAACGGTTTGCGGCTTTCCCGCCTCCCCGCCCCTTACCGGATGGTCCCGTGATAGTGGGCCGTGAGCTGGCGCATCTTGACGTCGGGCGTCGTGTAGTCGGGCAGGAGCATCGGGGAGATCCGGCTCCGGTCGACGCCGGCCTCCTCGAGCTCCCGCACGAACTCGCGCACGTGGTCGAGCGTGGGCGCCCCGGGCTCCCCGGCGAGGCTTTTCACGTACTCGGCCGCGTTGCGGCCGGCCCGCCGGCCGAACACGGTGATGTCCAGAAGGGAGTTGCCCATGAGGCGGTTCTCCCCGTGGACCCCGCCGGTCACCTCGCCGGCGGCGAAGAGCCCGGGCACCGCGGTCTCGGCGTTGGGCGTGATCTTGAGCCCGCCGTTCTGGTAGTGAAGCGTGGGGTACACGAGCATCGGCTCCTTGCGGATGTCGATGCCGTAACGCATGAACTGCACGAACTTGGCCGGCAGCTCCCGCTCGATGGTGCCCGGTCCCTCCAGTTCCTCGATCATGGGGGAGTCGAGCCACACCCCGTAGCGGCCCACCGGGGTCACGATGCCGTTTCCGCGCTCCACGCACTCGCGGATGATGGCGGCGCTCTCCACGTCGCGGGGCTCGCGCTCGAACACGAACTGCTCGCCGTGGATGTTCACGAGGTTCGCCCCGAGCCCCCTCACCTTCTCGGTGATCAAAAGCCCCACGTTCTGCTCGGGGTATGCGGCGCCGGTTGGATGGTACTGGGTCGAGTGCATGAAGTCCAGCGGCACCCCGGCCCGGTACCCGATGACGAGGCCGTCGGCCGTGGCGCCGTAGTGGTTGGTGGTGGCGAACCCCTGGATGTGGAGCCGGCCGAACCCGCCGGTGGCGAGCACCACGGCCTTGGAGCGCACCACGAAGTACTCCTCGGTTTCCATGTTGTAGAGGAGCGCCCCGCAGGCCCGGCCCTGGTCGTCCTTGAGGATCTCCACGGCGGCCGAGAACTCCATGACCTCGATCCGGTCGGGCCGGTTGCGGGCCTCGTCCCGGAGCACCCGCATGATCTCGGAGCCGGTCATGTCGCCGGCCGAGTGCATCCGCTTGCGACTCGTGCCCCCGCCGTGGCGCACCCGCATGCGGCCGTCGGGCAGCTTGTCGAACATCATCCCCAGGCTTTCAAGCCACGAGATCACGATGGGCGCGTCCCGGGTGAGGGCGGCCACGAGGTCCGGCCGGTTCGTGAAGTGCCCCCCGCCGATCGTGTCGAGGAAGTGGAAGTAGGGGCTGTCCACCTCCTGGTCGGCGCCCTGGATCCCGCCCTCGGCCATCACCGTGTTGGCGTCGCCGTGGCGGAGTTTCGTGGCCAGGATCACCTTGCACCCGTTGTCCGAGGCCAGGAGCGCCGCCGAGGTTCCGCCCCCGCCGCCCCCGATCACCAGAACATCGGTGGTGTAGGTGGGGAGCACCGAGAAGTCCACCTTCTCCGGCGGGATCCGGGGGTAGGCCTCGAGCACGTCCACGAACTCCTCGGGGTAGACGTCGCCCTTGTTGGGACCCACCCGCACCTCGCGCCGGCCCTCCGGCTTGTAGTCGGGGTGGAACTTCCGGAGCACCTCCTCGCGCTCCTCCAGGGTCATGGCGGGGAAGTACTCGCCCCGGCGGGTGCGCTCGATGCGCTCGGCCCGGGTGGCCTCGACGCGCTTGATCAGTTCCTTCATTTCCGGCGTGTAACCCATGGCTTTTTCTCCG
>CAZUYO010000058.1:3684-5674 GCA_964624725.1 uncultured Thermodesulfobacteriota bacterium | reverse complement strand
TTGTCCTCGGGCTCCCAGCCCGTGGAATCCAGGGGCTCGATCTCCCGCTCCACGTAGCGCTTGCGTAGCTCCTCGTGGTCCATTTTTGCGAGTTCCGCGAGGATGGCGTCGTACTTGCCGGACTCGATCTCCTCGACCCGCCGCTTGAGGTGTTCGGCCCGGGGCAGCATGTACTTGCCGTAGAGCCGGCGGCAGAGCTGGGCCACGTGGTAGTGGGCGATCTGGGCCGGGCACCGGGCCGAGCACAGGCCGCACTGGATGCAGTCGAAGGACACCCGGGCGGCCCGGGCGATGTCGCCCCGCATGGCCGCGTTGATGTACTCCATGACGTCGATGTCCATGGGGCAGGCCCGGGTGCAGGTGTTGCAGCCCACGCACTTCATGATCTCGGGGTAGAGCGCCGCCACCACCTCGCCGGTGGCCTGGAGCTCCTCGAGGTTGTACACGGCCTTGTTGGCCGGGAAGAACGGGATCTGCGCCAGGATCATGTTCTCCTGGATCACGGTCTGGCAGGCCAGCCCGAAGTGGAGCTGGAAATCGCCCTGGATCCGCCACACCGTGGGGCAGGCCCCGCAGATACCGCCCCGGCACCCGCAGGCCCGGATGAACTGGTACCCGGCGTACTCGATGGCCTTCTGGATGGTCAGGGTTTCGGGCAGGAGGTACTTCTTGCCCATGATGTACACGGGCACGGTGCGGGCCCCCTCGGGCAGGATGGGCCGGTCGCCGCTCGCGATGATCTCGACCTTCTTCTGGGCTTGCGCGCTCATTGTCGGACTCCGTTTGGACGTTGGGACGCTAGGACGTTGGGACGTCTCCTAGCTTTCCAGCCTTCCCGCTTTCTAGCCTTCCAGCCTTATTCCCCCGCCCCCGACTCCTCCTGGAGTTCGTCCTCCCGGAACACCACCAGCGGGATCGGGTCGTCGAGGCTCCGGCCGGGCTCGTACTCGAGCATGGCCTGGACCTTCTGGGCCACGCTGCGAAACAGGGTCGCCACCGGCAGGCCCATGGGGCAGGCCGTGTCGCACAGGCCGCAGCCGATGCACGAGGTGGCCATGTGGTTGAGCCGCGTCAGGTGAAAGAGAAGGGTCTCGGCCGGCATCCGCTGGCCCCCCTTGCGCTCGGCCCACCGGGCGTAGAGCTCGCCCGGGTGGTCGAAGGTGGGGCTCTTGAAGATGCACTGCTTGCAGTAGCAGATGGGGCAGTTCTCCATGCAGTTGTAGCAGCGGATGCAGGTGGCGAAGGCCTCCTTGAGGCCCTCGATGCCCCGGGCCTCCGCGCGGAACCGCTCGAAGAGCTCGTCCCGGGCCTGGGCGCGGGCCGCCTGGACCTGGGAGAGCACCGCCTCCCGGCCCGCCGGCGCCTCGGCCGGGAAGGTGGCCAGGCCCGCCTCGGTGAGCCGGTCGGCCCAGTCGTCCTCGGCCTCCACCGCGATCGCGCCGTCGGCCGCGCCCCAGGCCAGGAGCCGCACCTGGCCCCAGGCCGCGTCGGGGTGCTCGCACACGGTGCAGGCCGTGCGAAACGCGAGCCCCTCGGGCGCGGCCGGCGCCCCGCCGGCCATGGCCGCCACGAGCCCCCGGGACACCTCGGCCGGGTCGAGGCCGGCGGCGGCAAACCCCGTGACCTCGAAGGTCCCGGGGCAGTCCACCGTCACGAACACCACCCGCTCGGGCTGGATCTGCTGGAGCTTGATGAGCTCCACGGCGGCCCGGGCCTCGCACGGCCGCAGAACCACGGCCACCCGCCGGCCCGGGTCGGTGAAGGTCAGGTTCGACACGGCCCGGGCGCCCTGGACCGGCATCACGGGCGACCAGGGGTTCGCGCCCTCGAGCCGCCCGGGGTCGGCGAAGAGCCCCAGGGCGGTCGTGCCCCCGGCCGAGCGCGCCGGCACGAGCACCTCGTCCACCAGATCGCGCTCCAAGAGCCCCTTCAGGAAGGCCTCGGCCGCGGCCAGGGGGTCGGATTGGGTAGGAAGAACGCCCGTTTTCAT
>CAZUYO010000058.1:0-3584 GCA_964624725.1 uncultured Thermodesulfobacteriota bacterium | reverse complement strand
CTACACGTCCCAGTGCCGTTTGAACTCGCAGGGGCCCATGGCCCGGATCGCCTCGGTCATCTCGGTGACCGTCTCGGCGAACTTCTTCCCCTCGCTCGCGCTGATCCACCGCAGCCACACCCGGTCCTCGGGGATGCCGAGCTGGGCCAGGATGTTCCGGAGGATCGCCACCCGCCGCCGGGCCTTGTAGTTGCCGGACTGGTAGTGGCAGTCGCCCGGGTGGCAGCCGCCCACGAGCACGCCGTCGGCCCCGTCCATGAGGGCCTTGAGCACGTACACCACGTCCACCGCCCCCGAGCACATGAGGTGCACGATGCGCACGTTGGGGGGGTACTGCTGGCGGGTCGTGCCGGCCAGGTCCGCGCCGGTGTAGGTGCACCAGTGGCACAGGAAGGCCACGATCCTCGGTTCGAACGCGTTCGTGTCGGTTGCGGGTTCAGCCATTTGGGGTTCCTTTCGGCTGGGCGGCGGGGCGGCCGGGCCCCGCCTCATCCCAAGAGCTCGTCCAGGGCCATCAGCATCTGTTTCGGGCTCGAGCCGTGCTGCTGGGCGGCCTTGTTGGGGCAGGCCATGGTGCAGGCCCCGCAGGCCCGGCAGAGCACGGGGTCGACCCGGGCCACGTTGTCCTCCCGGTCGAGGCTTCGGGCGCCGTAGGGGCAGATCTCGACGCACACGCCGCACCGGGAGCAGATCTTCTCCACCACGTAGGAGACGTTCTCCGGCACCGGCCTCGCGCCCCGGGCGAGCACCGCGGCGCACCGGCCCGCGGCCGCCCCGGCGTGCACCAGGGTCTCCTCGATGTGCTTGGGGCCGTGGCAGATGCCCGCGAGGTACACCCCCGGCCGGGTGGCGTCGGCCAGGGCCGCCTTGGGGTTCTTCTCCCGGAAGAACCCGTGGGCGTCCACCTCCACGCCGTAGAGGGCGGCGAGCCGCCGGTTCTCCTCGGCCTCGGGCTCCATGCCCACCGAGAGCACCACCCAGTCGGCGGTGTCGGTCCACTCCCGCCCCAGGGCCGGATCGTGGTAGCGCACCCGGGCCCCCTCTGCGGTGGGCTCCACGGCCGGGCGGCGGTCCAGGGTGTAGGGCACGAACACCACGCCCCGGTCCCGGGCCTCCCGGTAGAACGCCTCGTAGGTGCCGTAGGCCCGCAGGTCCCGGTAGAGCACCGTGACCTCGGCGTCGGGGGCGGCGTCCAGGAGCCGGAGGCTGTTCTTGAGGGCGTGGGTGCAGCAGACCCGGGAGCACCAGGGCCGGCACCCCTCGGCCTCCTCCCGGCTCTCCACGCACTGGATCATGACGACCCGGCCCCCCCGGACCTGCCCCTCGGCCAGGAGCCGCTCGAACTCCTTCTGGGTCACGATCCGCGGGCTCTCGCCGTACCCGTAGGACCGGGGCTTGGCCTCCCGGCCGCCCGTGGCGAGCACCACCGCGCCGTGGAGCACCTCGACCTCGCCCTCGGGGGTTTCGAGCGCCGTGCGAAACGCCCCGAGCCGGCCCGAGGCCCCCCGGACCCGGGTGGACCGGTAGAGGCGCACGCCCGGATGGTCCTCGACCCGCCGGAGGAGCTCGTCCCGCAGGGCGCGGGGGTCCCCTCCCCGCAGGGTGAACCGGCCCGTCGTGAGGTTTCCGCCCGGGTCGGCGTCGCGCTCCACCAGATGGACCGCGAGCCCCAGGTCGGCGAGCCGCAGGGCCGCCTCCATGCCGGCGGCGCCGGCGCCCACCACGAGCGCGGTGCGCTCGAGGCTCTGGGCCCCCAGCGCCGGGAACCCGGCGTACCAGGCCTCCCGCACGGCGGCCCGCAGGGTGTCGGCCGCGGCCGCGGTGCCCCCCGAGGTCTCGAGGCAGGCCTCCCGGAGGTTCGCCACCGTGACGAGCCCCGGGTGGAACCCGCTTCGCCGCAGCACCCCCTTCACCAACTGCTCCACGATCCGGTGGGAACACGCCCCGAGCACGAGCCGGTTGGCCTCGGCCGCCGCGAACCGGTTTCGCACCTCCTCGAGCCCGGCGCGGGAGCAGGCGTGGGCCACCCGCTCCACCGCCGCGACGCCCGGAAGCCCCCGGACCGCCCCTTCCAGGGCCTCGAAATCCGCGCGGCCCGTGTTGAACCCCTCGCACTCGCAGAGCACCACGGCCACCCGGGGCTCCTCGCCGCGGAAATCGGCCGGCGTCGGGAGCTCGGGCACCCCCTCGTCGGCGCGGGCGGCCAGGTGCCGGCCGGCCAGGGCCGCGGCCCGGGCGCCGTCGAGCACCGACTCCGGGATGTCGCGGGGCTCCCGGAACGCCCCGGCCACGTAGACCCCGGGAACCGGCGTCGAGCACGGGTCGAACTCGGGACCGCCGGCGAACCCGGCCTCCCCGGGCTCCACCCCGAACTTGAGCGCCAGCGTCCGGGCCGAGGGGCTCGCGCAGAACCCCGACGCCAGGACCACCAGGTCGTGGCGCACCTCCTCGAACCCGGCGCCCTCGGCCGCCACCTGGAGGAGGAGATCGCGGCTGCCCGGCACCTCGCGCACCACCGAGGGCATGGCCCGCACGAACCGGATGCCCGCGGCCTCGGCCTCCCGGATGTAGCGCTCGTAGTCTTTGCCGAAGGTGCGCAGGTCCATGTAGTACACGGTGACCTGGGCGTCGGGCAGCCGCTCCTTGGCGAACCGGGCCTGCTTGAGGGCGAACATGCAGCACACCGAGGAGCAGTGGCCCTGCCCGGCCTCCGCGTCGCGGCTCCCCACGCACTGCACGAACGCGAGGCTCCGGGGTTGCCGGCCGTCGGAGGGCCGCACGGGCCGGCCCGACGAGGGGCTGCCGGCCGCGAGCATCCGCTCGAACCGGACCGCGGAGAGCACGTTGGGGTACCGGCCGTACCCGAACTCCTCCTTGCGGCTCGCCGGGAAGACCTCGGCGCCGGGGGCCAGGACGACCGCCCCGGCCTCCACCTCGACCTCCCGGGGCGGGGCGTCGAGGTCGATGGCCCCCGGATCACAGGCCTCCACGCATTTGCCGCACCGGGTGCAGGCGTCGGGATCCACCACGTAGGCCTTGCCCACGGCCTTGGGGTAGTAGCGGAAGATGGCCTTCCGGGTCTCGAGCCCGTCCCCGAACTCCCGGGGAACGGTGACCGGGCACACCTCCTCGCAGGCCCCGCAGTCGGTGCACTTCTCCGGGTCCACGCAGGTGGGCCGCTGGACGAGCTTCACCCGGAACCGCCCGTCGGCGCCGCGCTCCGCCTCGTCCACCGAGGCGAAGGCCACCACGTCCACGTTGGGGTGGAGCTCGCACTGCACGAAGGG
Organism: uncultured Thermodesulfobacteriota bacterium; assembly: GCA_964624725.1. Lineage (GTDB taxonomy): Bacteria > Desulfobacterota > Deferrisomatia > Deferrisomatales > Deferrisomataceae > Deferrisoma. The sequence continues at coordinate 297 of CAZUYO010000058.1, read as the reverse complement.
GCAGTAGGTGGGCGTGTCGCAGGCCATGAAGCACACGCCGCAGGACTGGGTCGGGAACTGGTTGTCGAGCAGGGGGAAGAAGCCGCCCAGCGCCGGCCGTTCCTCGACCAGGACGACCCGGCGGCCCTGCTCGGCCAGCACCAGCGCCGCCTGCATGCCCGCAAGCCCCCCGCCCACCACCAACGCGGTGTCGGGGCCCTGCCCGCTCGGTTTGCCCACGGCTTCGCTCATCCGTTCATCCCCGTGGAGGCTCTCGCGGCGCCCGGCAGGCACGCCACGGATGCTCAGGGTTCGGTT
>CAZUYO010000057.1:0-12230 GCA_964624725.1 uncultured Thermodesulfobacteriota bacterium | reverse complement strand
CCGGGCACCAAAAACGCCGGCCCGTGGGGGCCGGCGTCGGGAGCCGGGCGGCAGGGCGCCGGTTCAGGCCCCCGGGATCTTGGCCTCGAGGGCCTGTTGGATCTTCCGCTTGAGCTCCGTGAGGTCCGAGGACTTCACCACGTAGTAGTCCGCGGCCACGCTCTTCACGTCCCCCTTGTACGACCCGTAGGCCGAGCACAGGATCACCGGGAGATCGTAGAACCGGTTGCGCAGCTCCTGCAGCACGTCCAGGCCGCTCACGTCCACCATCTTGATGTCGAGGATCACCACGTCCGGCTGGAACTCCTCCACCCGCGGCACGATGTCTTTGCCGGTTTCGAGGGCCAACACCTCGTGCCCCTCGTCTTCGAGTTCCAGGGTGTAGAGCGTTCGGATGTGCTCCTCATCGTCCACGATCAGGATGCGGGCCACGATCGCCTCCTTTCGGCCGGGGGATCAGGAGCCCCAGCGCTCGATCAGGTACGGCTTGGCTTCCTCGAACACGAGGCACTGCTCCTCGACGTACTCCTCGGCCTGCTGGAGCGCCATGCCCTCGGTGGAGCGCACGAACGAAAGCGTCCGGCCGAAGTACAGGGGGGCCAGGGAGTCCAGGAGCTGCTCCCGGGGCAGGACCCGGTCGCGGTGGGCGACGGCCATGTCGAAGAGCACGTGGGCCCAAAGGGGCACGGGGAACTCGAACTGGGCCGGCTCGAGTTCCCGGACCTCCGCCAGCTTCGCATAGGTCGCCGGGGCCAGCGCCTCCTTCCACACGGCATCGTACTCGTCCGCGCCCTGCCGGAACTTCCGGTACAGAGCCTCCATGTCGACGTTGACCGGCGGCGGCTGCTCCGTTTCGCCGAGGCCGAACCCGAAGATCGCCGTGGGGCGGCTGCGCCGCACCTCCCGCCAGAACGGGGCGAACGGTTCCATGAGGTGGAAGATGGTGCCCACCACCTGCCGGAACATGGGCCCGAGGCTCGCGGCCGGATCCTTCGGGCGGTGGATCTTGGGCCGGCCCAAAAACGCCTGGGTGATGGGTTTGCGGAAATACATGGCCAGGGTCGTCATCCAGATGTCGATGCCGAACTGGGCCACGTCGTCGTTCCAGGTTTCGTGCTCCAGGTAAAACCGGGCGAGCTCCCCCGAGAACCCGAAGTCCCCGCCGATGGGCTGGCGGACCCGGCGGCCGTAGAGGCAACGGGTCAAGGGGTAGGCGATGTTGTTGGTGATGGTCCCGTCGTACTTGTGCCGGAGGTACAGGGGGGCGACGAACCCGAAATCGTCCAGGAGCGGCTCCCCCAAGGCCTTGATCCATCGGGGGGTGATGCTCTTGAGGTCGGCGTCCACCACGACCACGGCCTTGGCGCCGAGCTCCGTGACGAGCCGAAACAGGTTGCGGAAGTTGTTCCCCTTGCCCTTCACCCCGGGCGGGGTGGAGACGTAGATCCGGGGCACGGTGCACGGGGCGCCGAAGAACGCGTCCTTCGTGCCGTCGGTGCTCGCGTTGTCGCAGTTGACGACCACCGCCCGGTACCCCGGGAAATACTCGCGCAGGCCCCGCGACGCCTGCTCGGTGGGGAACGCGATCGCGTCGGCCTCGTTGTAGCTCGGGATGCCGACCACGATGTCGGCTTCGCTGACGTTCTCCGGGTTTTCCAAGATCCAGTCGGCCATGGGGCTCTCGTCCTACGCTCCGGAGGAAAGGTGGTACACGAGGTTATCGAATTCGGTCGTGAGGTCAACCCGTTTCAGTTTGACATGGTCCGGCACGCTCACCTGCACCGGCGCAAAGTTGAGGATGCCCCGGATGCCGGCCCGTACCGCGGCGTCCACCGCCTCCTGGGCCGCCTCGGCCGGGGTGGTGATGATGGCGATCTCGATCCGTTTTTCCCGGGCCACCCGGGGCAGCTCGTCGAGGTGCTCGATGGCGATCCCCGAGGGCAGGAACGTGCCGACCTTCTGGGGGTCCACGTCGAAGGCCGCCACGAAAACGTACCCGTGTTCCGCGAAGCTTCGGTAGCTCGCCAGGGCCCGGCCGAGATTCCCCACCCCGATCAGGGCCACGTTGCGCTTCTGGTTGAGCCCGAGCACCTTTCGGATGTCGAAGTGCAATTCTTTAACGTAGTACCCGACCCCCCGGACGCCGAATTCGCCAAAGTATGTAAGATCCTTTCGGATTTGAGCCGCGTTCACGCCGCAGATGTCGGCGAGTTCGGCGCTGGAGATCACCTCCACCCCCTTCTTCTCCAGATCCCGCAACACCCGCATGTAGATGGATAGGCGCTTGATGGTCGCTTCGGGCACCTTGAGACCTTGCATGGCCTGCTCCTTGCTCCAAGGGCTCTTGGTCGGTCCCCCCGGCGCCGCCGTGTCCGTGCTGCGCGTCCGGGGGGCTTGTGAAGCGTAATAACAAACAAACGACGTTGTCAAACTTTCCGTTCTTGGTCGGCCGCGAGTCCCGGTGGTATGGTATGCGCCCGGAACACGGGATGTCGGCGGGGTCGGGGAGGGGCGTCCGCCGGTTTCTGGACGGGGAAGGAGGGACGACGCGGTGTCATGGGTTAGGCGCGGGTGCGCTTCGTTGGGGTTGTCCGCCGTGGTGTTGGCCGTGCTGGCGGGGTGCGCCGCCGCCCCCCCCAAGGACGAGCCCCCGGCGTGGGAGCCCCGGGTGCGGGAGCTCGAGCAGTCACGGGCCCGGCTGGAACTCCGGCTCGACGAGATGAACCGGGCCCTCCTGGGCCTGCGGGCCCGGGTGGACGCCCTGGAGGCCCGACTTGAGTCGGTGGCCCAGCCGGCCGAAAAGGAGGAGGCCCCCGCGGAGAAGCCGGAACTCCAGGTGATCCGGTTGGAGCCCCCGAAGCCGGCCCCCGCGCCGGCCGGGGAAGCGGGCCCCGAGCTTTCGGCGCCGGCCGACCTCTACCGCCGGGCGTTCAACGCCTACCGGGAGGGCCGGTACGGACCGGCGATCCTCGATTTCGAGGAGTTCGTGGCGCGCTACCCGACCCATGAGTACGCCGACAACGCCCAGTACTGGATCGGGGAGTGCTATTACTCCCAGGGGCAGTACGAGCAGGCCATCGTGGAGTTCCAGAAGGTGGTGGACCGGTACGCCCACGAGGCAAAGGCCCCGGACGCGCTGCTTAAGATCGGGCTCTCCTACGAGCGGCTCGGGGATCCGGGAAAGGCCCGGGTGTTCTGGAGCCGGGTGGTGGAGCGATACCCCGAGAGCGAGGCGGCGCGGGAGGCCCGGAAGAAGCTCGGGGGGTAAGCCCGCAAAGCGCCTGTCCGGGGGCCCGCGTACGAGACGATGTGGTCGTTCGGGAAGCCGGGGCGGGGTTGGGGCACCGAGCGGGGGTGCCGAAGGCGTTTTCCGCCTTCTGGCCTTCCCGCTTTCCAGCCTTCTCGCGGGACACCGGAGGAAACCAGGGAGGAGACACCGTGAAAGCGCGCATCCTCTTGGCGGCGATCGTGCTGGGGGCGGCGGCCGCGGGCGCGGCGGAGCCCACGTACCGCGTGGCCCCCGGGGACACCCTGTGGGACCTCTCGGCCCGCCGGTGGCGCGACCCCGCGCTCTGGCCGGAGCTCTGGGCCCTGAATCCCCACATCCGCAATCCCCACTGGATCTTCCCGGGGGAGGAGATCCGGTTCGATCGGCCCGCTCGTGCGGGGGGGGCGGCCGCGGGCCGGGTCGTGCGGCTCCCGGTGGAGCGCCTGGTGCCGTCCCGGCCGGGGGAGCCGGCCGGCGCGACCGAAACGGGGCCGGCCGGCCCCCGCGGCGAGGCGGGGGGCCGGCCGGCGGCGCCCGAGGCAGAGGGGTACCGGTTCGTGCGGGCCCGGGTCCTGGATTTCGTCTCGTCCCATCCGGTCGCCCGGCTCGGGGTGGTGGATACCCGGGCCCAGCGCAAGGTGGCCTACGCGCCCGGGGACGAGGTGGAGATCGCGCTGGGTCCGGGCGTCTCGGTCCGGCCGGGGGACCGGCTCACGGCCTTTGACGACCGGGAACCCGTGGTCCACCCCCGAAACGGGGAGCCCGTGGGGTGGTACGTCCGGGTCCTGGCGCACCTGGACGTCCAAACGGTCGAGGCCGGCCGCGCCGTCGCCCGCATCGTGGAGGGATACGACGCCGTGGAGAACGGGGCCGGGGTCATGCCGTTTCGGGCCCCGGTGGAGCGGGTGGCGCCGGTGGGCACGCCGAGGGGCGTGGAGGGGGTGGTGCTCCGGGGCCAGCCCGACCGCACCGTGTTCGGCACGGACGATCTCGTGTTCCTGGACCGGGGCCGGCTCCACGGTCTCCAGCCCGGGGTGGTGCTCGAGTTTCCCCCGTCCGAGGCCCTGGACGACGCCCAGGGTCTCGTGGACCTGCGCTCGCCGCTGGCGCGGGCCGTGGTGATCGGGGTCGAAGACAAGACCGCGGCGGCCGTGCTGGTGGAGAGCCGCGCGGCGGTGGAACCCGGCGACCGATTCTTCGCGGCCTCGGTTTCTCCTTGACACCCTCTTGACCCCTTTCCTATAGTCCCCGTTTCCGAATTCTCCGGGGGGACACCCGAGTTGTGCGCTCGGGTCGGGACACTCCATGTTCGATTCGCTGTCGGAAAAGCTAAGCGGCGTCTTCCGGTCGCTACGCGGCAAAGGGCGGCTCGGGGAGCGGGACATCCAGGCCGCGTTGCGGGAGGTGCGTCTGGCCCTCCTGGAGGCGGACGTCCACTACCGGGTGGTCCGGGACTTCGTGGAGGCGGTCCGGGAGCGGGCCCAGGGCCAGGAGGTGCTGCGGAGCCTCACCCCGGCCCAGACCGTGGTGAAGATCGTCCACGACGAGCTGGTCCGGATGATGGGGGCCCACGCCGCGCCTCTGGACGTCGGCGGCAAGCCGCCGGTTCCGGTGATGCTGGTGGGCCTGCAGGGCTCCGGCAAGACCACCACGGCAGGCAAGCTGGCCCTCCATCTCAAGCGGCGGCTCGGCCGGGACCCGTATCTCGTGCCGGCCGACGTGTATCGGCCGGCGGCCATCGACCAGCTCCACAAGGTGGCCTCGGACGTGGGCGTGCCGGCGTACCCGTCGCGTCCCGACCAGGACCCGGTGGAGATCTGCCGGGCGGCCCTCGAGGAGGCCCGGCGGGGCGGATACGACACCCTCCTCGTCGACACGGCGGGCCGGCTTCACGTGGACGAGGAGCTCATGGAGGAGCTCCGGCGGCTCAAGGACCTGCTGGATCCCCGCGAGGTTCTGCTCGTCGCCGACGCCATGACCGGCCAGGACGCGGTGAACGTGGCCAAGGCCTTCGACGAGGCCGTGGGCATCACCGGCGTGGTCCTCACCAAGGCCGACGGCGACGCCCGGGGCGGGGCGGCCCTGTCGATCCAGGCGGTCACGAAGCGGCCCATCAAGCTCGTGGGCGTGGGCGAGAAGCTCGACGCCCTCGAGGTGTTCCATCCCGAGCGGATGGCGTCGCGCATCCTCGGGATGGGCGACGTGTTGAGCCTGATCGAGAAGGCCGAGCAGGCGATCGACGAGGACTCGGCGCGGGATCTGGAGGAGAAGCTTCGGAAGAACCGCTTTACCCTGGAGGACTTTCGGGACCAGCTCCGGATGCTCCGGAAGCTGGGAAGCCTCGAGGACCTGCTCAAAATGGTTCCGGGCATGGGGCAGATGAAGAACCTCCAGGTGGACGAGCGAGAACTCGTGAGGGTGATCGCGATCATCGACAGCATGACGCCCGAGGAACGCCGCAAGCCCGAGATCCTCAACGCGAGCCGCCGCCGGCGGATCGCCCGGGGCAGCGGCACCCGGGTGGAGGACGTGAACCGGCTGATCCGGCGGTACCAGGACGCGCGCAAGATGATGAAGCGGATGGGGATGATGGGGTTGGGCAAGAAGGGGGGGAAGAAGAAGCGAAAGGGCGGGTGGATGCCCCGGTTGCCCCTGGGCGGGTGACGGACGCCGCGGGGGGCACCGAACCGCAACCGCGCTGGAACCCGGGAGGGGGTGGCCCTCCCGCGTTCCGGCTTTCTGGCGTTCCAGCAGGAAATACAAGGCGACACAAGGAGCGAACACACCATGGCTGTACGGATTCGACTCGCGCGCCACGGTTCCAAGAAGCGTCCGTTCTACCGGATCGTGGCGGCCCCGGCCGAGGCGCCCCGGGACGGGCGGTTCCTGGAGGTGCTGGGCACCTACAACCCCCTGACCGACCCGGCGACGATCGAGGTCAAGGAGGACCGGGTGCTGTACTGGCTCGGCAACGGCGCCCAGCCCTCGGACACGGTGCGCAGCTTGCTTCGCAAGACCGGGGTCTGGGCCAAGGCCCGATCCAAGCCGGCGGAGAACGCGGGCGCCTGACGCCCCGGGTTCCGGTGGACCATGGGCCGGGCCCGGCATGTGGCCGTGGGCCGGGTGGGCCGGCCCCACGGGGTGCGAGGCGAGGTGCGGGTGGATCCCCAGGGGAGCCTGCCACGGGGGCTCGAGGGGTACACCCGTTTCTACTTGGACCGCGGCCGGGGGCCCGAGCCCGTGGGGGTGGAACACCACCGGATCCACGGCCGGTTTGTGCTCGTCAAGTTCGAGGGGTACGACACCCCCGAGGCGGCGCGGGAGTTGACCCACGCCGTGCTCTACGTGGACCGGAGCGAACTTCCCCCCCTTGGGGAGGGCGAGTACTACCACGCCGATCTCCTGGACTGCGAGGTGGTGGAGGAGAACGGGGAGGTGCTCGGCCGGGTGGCGGACGTGTTCGACTCGGGAGCCCACGACGTACTCGTGATCCGTACCGAGACCGGGGCGGAGCGCATGCTGCCGGTGGTCGCCCAATGGGTCCTCTCCATCGACGTGGAGGCCGGGCGCATCACCGTGCGGGTTCCGGAGGGGATGTGGGACTGACGGTCCACGTGGTGACGCTCTTTCCGGGGATGTTCCGGGGCCCGCTCGACGAAGGCATCCTCGGCCGGGCCGTGGCCGAGGGGAAGGTGGTCGTGGATCTCGTGGACCTCAGGGCGTTCGGGGAGGGGCGCCACCGGATCACCGACGATTACCCCTTCGGCGGCGGTGCCGGCATGGTCATGAAGCCCGGCCCGGTGGTGAGCGCCATCGAACACGTGCGGTCCCGGGATCCCGACACCCGGGTGGTGCTCCTGACGCCCCAGGGCCGGCCGTTTCGGCAGGAGGTGGCCCGGGAGTTCGCGGCCGGGGGATCGGTTGCGCTCGTCTGCGGCCGCTACGAGGGGTTCGACGAGCGCGTCCGGGCCTTCTGTGACGACGAGGTTTCGGTGGGGGACTACGTGCTCATGGGGGGCGAGGCGGCCGCCTGGGTGGTCCTGGAGGCCACGGCGCGCCTCGTGCCGGGGGTTCTGGGGGACGAAACCTCCCCGGTGGAGGAGAGCCTGACCGCCGGACTCCTCGAGTACCCCCAGTACACCCGGCCGAGGGTGTTTCGGGGCATGGAGGTTCCCGCGGTGCTGCTCTCGGGCCACCACGCCGAGATCGCCGCGTGGCGTCGGCGCCAGGCGGTCATCCGGACGGCCCGGCGCCGGCCCGAGCTGCTGGAACGGGCCGAGCTCACGCCCGAGGAGCGGCGCTTGGCGGAGCGGGTGCAGCGGGGGGAAGAGATTGGCGAGGCCTAGGGCGGCCATCGCCCTGGTGCACCACCCCGTGCTCGACCGAACGGGCCGGGTGGTGGCCACCGCCGTGACGCCCCTCGATGTCCACGACCTGGCGCGGCTCGCGGTCACCTACGGCCTCGACCGGTTCTACGTGGTGACCCCGCTGCCGGCCCAGGCGGCCCTGCTGGGGGATCTGCTGCGCCACTGGGTCGAGGGGGCCGGGGGGCGGGCGAACCCCTGGCGCCGGACCGCGCTCGGGGCGGTCCGGGTGGTGCCGGGGTTGGCCGACGCCCTCGGGGATCTGGAGGCCCTGTCCGGGGAGCGCCCGTGGGTGCTGGCCACCTCGGCCCGCCGGGAACCCGGCCGGGTGTCGTTCGGGGCGGCACGGCGCCGCCTGGCCGGGGGGCCGGGCCTCGTGGTGTTCGGGACCGGATGGGGGCTCGCCCCCGACGCCCTCGGGGCCTGCGACGCCGTCCTGGAACCGGTGGACCCGGGAACGGGGTACAATCACCTGTCGGTGCGATCGGCCGCCTCCATCGTGGTGGACCGGTTGTGGGGCGGGGGGAAGGGAACCGAGACGTAGGATACGAAGGCGGGGACCCGGGTTCGGCGCCCCGCCGGACACCGGGGGCTTGGAGGGGCGTTCCAGCCTTCCGGCTTTCCAGCTATCCAGAAGGAGCCAGACATGAACGTGATCGAGACCATCGAACGCGAGCAGATGCGGATGGACGTCCCCCCCCTTCGCTCCGGGGACAAGCTCCGGGTGCACTACCGGATCCGGGAGGGGGAGAAGGTCCGGGTGCAGGTGTTCGAGGGGGTGCTCATCGCCAAGAAGGGCGGTGGGGTCCGGTCCACCATCACGGTGCGGAAGATGAGCTTCGGGGTGGGGGTGGAGCGGACGTTTCCCGTGCACAGCCCCCTGATCGAGAAGATCGAGGTGGTGTCCCGCAGCAAGGTGCGGCGGGCGAAGCTCTACTACCTGCGGGCCCTGCGCGGCAAGGCGGCGCGGCTCAAGGAACTGCGCACCCACTAGCGGGAGGCGGCCCGTGCCGGCGGCCGGCCCCGCCATGGGCGAACCGGACCGGGCGGCCTTCGCGGCCGGCGCCACCCGGGTGTGCGGCGTGGACGAGGTGGGGCGGGGGCCGCTCGCCGGGCCCGTGGTGGCGGCGGCGGTCATCCTCCCCCCCGGCGCCCGGATCCCGGGACTCGACGACTCGAAGAGGCTGAGCCCCGCGGCGCGGGCCGCGCTGGTGCCCCGGATCCGGGAGGTGGCCCTCGCCGTGGGCGTCGGGGAGTGCTCCCCGGAGGAGATCGACCGGTGGAACATCCACCGGGCCACCCTCCGGGCCATGTGCCGGGCGGTGGAGGACCTCGGGATGACGCCCGACCACCTCCTCGTCGACGGGGTTCACGGCCTGCCGCTCCCGCTGCCCCAGGACACCCTGGTCAAGGGGGACGCCCGGAGCTGGGCCGTGGCCGCGGCCTCGGTGATCGCCAAGGAGCACCGGGACGCCCTCATGGTGGAGATGGGTCGCCGGTACCCGGGGTACGGCTTCGAGGAGCACAAGGGCTATCCCACCCGGGCCCACCGGGACGCCCTGGAACGCCTGGGGCCGAGCCCGATCCACCGCCGCACCTTCCGGGGGGTGAGGGAACTCCTGGGCCCCGTACCCCGCCAGACCGCGCTTTTCGAGGCGCCGTGAGCCGCCCGGCCGGGAACCGCAGCCTGGGGCGGGCCGGCGAAGACCTCGCGGCCGAGACCCTGCGCCGCCGGGGGTACCGGATCCTCGAGCGGAACTACCGCTGTCCCCTGGGGGAGATCGACTGCGTGGCCCTGCACCGGGGCACCGTGGTGTTCCTCGAGGTCAAGACCCGGTCGGGCGCGGCCTACGGCCCCCCCCACGAGGCCGTGGACCGCCGCAAGCGGCGCAAGCTCACCCGGTTGGCCCAGTACTTCGTGCGGGAGCGGCGCCTCGAGGGCGCGCCGCTGCGGTTCGACGTGGTGGCCGTCGTCTGGGACGGGCCCTCGCCGCGCGTCGAGGTGTTCGAGAACGCCTTCGAGGCGGCCGAAGACTGACCGCCCCCTTTCCCTCGGTATTCCCCGCTTTTTCGTTCGTTCTGGGAGAACCCCATGCAAAACCCCAGTGTCCGGATCCCGATCCCCATCGAAGAGGAGATGAAGCGCTCGTACCTCGATTACGCCATGAGCGTCATCGTGGGCCGGGCGCTTCCGGACGTGCGAGACGGCCTGAAGCCCGTGCACCGGCGCGTGCTCTACGCGATGCACGACCTCGGAAACCGCTGGGACAAGCCGTTCAAGAAGTCGGCCCGCGTGGTGGGCGACGTGATCGGCAAATACCACCCCCACGGCGACGCGGCCGTGTACGACACCCTGGTGCGGATGGCCCAGGACTTCAGCCTCCGCTATCCCTTGGTGGAGGGCCAGGGGAACTTCGGGTCCATCGACGGCGACGCCCCCGCGGCCATGCGGTACACCGAGGTGCGCCTGACCCGGCTCGCCGGGGAGATGCTGGCCGACATCGACATGGAGACGGTGGACTTCGGGCCGAACTACGACGGGTCGCTGGAGGAGCCCCTGGTCCTGCCCTCCCGGATCCCGAACCTGCTGGCGAACGGCAGTTCCGGGATCGCGGTGGGCATGAGCACGAACATCCCGCCCCACAACCTGACCGAGCTCTGTAACGCGCTGATCCTCCTCGCCCGCAACCCCGACGCCACGGTGGACGACATCCTGCGGGTGCTCCCCGGCCCCGACTTCCCCACGGGCGCGTTCATCTACGGGGTACAGGGCATCCACGAGGCCTACCGGACGGGTCGGGGCTCCATCCGGCTTCGGGCCCGGGCCGTGATCGAGCGGCACCCGCGCACCGGCCGCGAGGCGATCGTGGTCACCGAGGTGCCTTACACGGTCAACAAGGCGAAGCTGATCGAGGAGATCGCCGGCCTGGTGCGCGACAAGAAGATCGAGGGGATCTCCGATCTGCGGGACGAGTCCGACCGGGAGGGGATCCGGATGGTGGTGGAGCTCAAGCGGGGCGAGGACGCCCGCATCGTGCTCAACCGCCTCTACAAGATGACCCGCATGGAGATCCCCTTCGGGATCAATCTGCTGGCCATCGTGGACCGCCAGCCCCGGGTGCTCACGATCAAGGAGGCCCTCCAGCACTACATCGACCACCGCCGGGAGGTCACGATCCGGCGCACCCACTACCAGCTCCGGAAGGCCCGGGCCCGGGCCCACGTGCTCGAGGGGTTCAAGATCGCGCTCGACAACCTGGACGCCGTGATCGCGCTGATCCGGGGGAGCGCCTCGCCGGCCGAGGCCAGGGAGGGCCTGATGCGGCAGTTCGGGCTGTCCGAGGAACAGGCCAAGGCGATCCTGGACCTGAGGCTCCACCGGCTGACCGGGCTCGAGCGCGACAAGATCCTGGAGGAGTACCGGGAGACCCTGAAGCTCATCGAGGAGTTGGAGAGCATCCTCGCGAGCGACGAGAAGGTGCTCGATATCCTCGTGGCCGAGTTTGAGGACATCCGCCAGCGCTACGGCGACGAGCGCCGTACCGAGATCGTGCCCCGCACCGAGGAGATCACCATCGAGGACCTGATCGCCGAGGAGGAGATGGTGGTCACGATCTCCCACGGGGGGTACATCAAGCGAAACCCCGTGTCCCTCTACCGGAGCCAGCGCCGGGGCGGGAAGGGGCGGCTCGGCATGGCCACCCGGGACGAGGACTTCGTGGAGCACCTGTTCGTGGCCTCCACCCACTCCTACATCCTGTTCTTCAGCGACAAGGGCAAGGTGTACTGGCTGAAGGTCCACGAGATCCCCCAGGCCGGGGCGGCCGCCCGGGGCAAGGCCATCGTGAACCTGCTGCCCATCGAGAAGGGCGAGTCCATCTCCGCGTTCCTGCCGGTCCGGGAGTTCCAGGACGGCTGGTACGTGCTGATGGCCACCCGAAGGGGCCTGGTCAAGAAGACCGACCTGAGCGCGTTCTCGAAGCCCTGGAAAAGCCGGGGCATCCAGGCCATCACCCTGGAGGAGGGGGACGATCTCATCGCCACCCGCCTGACCGACGGGAACCAGGAGATCGTGCTGAGCACCCGTTCGGGGCTTGCGATCCGGTTCTCCGAGGAGGACGTGCGGCCCACGGGCCGGACGAGCCGCGGGGTCAAGGGGATCGATCTGGCCGAGGGCGACGAGGTGGTGGCCGTGGACGTGGTGCGGCCGGGCACCACGCTCCTCACGGTGACCCAGAACGGGTACGGCAAGCGCACGGCCCTGGAGGAGTACCGCCGCCAGAGCCGGGGCGGCAAGGGGATCATCACCATCAAGACCACCCAGCGAAACGGGCCCGTGGTGGGGGTTCTGGCGGTGGAGGACGACGACCAGGTGTTTCTGATCGCGAGTTCCGGCAAGATCATCCGCACCGGGGTCTCGGGCATCCCGGTGATCGGCCGCAACACCCAGGGCGTGAAACTCATCGACCTGGAATCCGGGGAAACGGTGGCGGCCGTGGCCCGGGTGGTGGAGCGGGACGAGGAGGACGAGGGGGAGGACGGCGGGGGCCAGGACGGGTAACCCCCTGGCCGCGAGGGGAGCACCGAACGGGGCGGGT
>CAZUYO010000056.1:0-12277 GCA_964624725.1 uncultured Thermodesulfobacteriota bacterium | reverse complement strand
TTCCTTCGAGGGTGCCGGGTCGCTCAGCAGCCCGAGCACCCCGAGGAGCAGTCGGCCCCGCCCTGGGACTGGGCCTTCACCACGAAGCCCCGGCGCAGGGGCCCCGAAAGGTAGTCGACCCGCACGCCGCCCACCTGGGCGAGCAGCGACTGGTTCATCACGAGGCGGAACCCGTCCTCGGCCTGCACGGTGTCGTCGTCTTTGGGCTCATCCAGAGCCAGGCCCCAGGAGGGCCCGCCTCACCCCATCCCCGAGATGTAGATCCGCACGGCGGGGTTCTCGCCGTGCTCCTGGAGGGATTCCTTGAGCTTCTCCCTCGCGGTTGCGGTGATCTCGATCATCGTACTCTCCTATCTGCCATGGTGGATGGATCAACTCCTTCGATGAAGGACGGGGCGGAGAGGTTACCGCCTTCGAAGCAAAAAGGCCAGGGGGTGGTTCTTTTTTCCGCGCGCTGGCCGAGCCGCGCGTTCCTGTATGCCGAACTGCGCGAGGCCGGCGTGGACGTCTACGGCGTGGACCGGCTCGACGACGTGCGCGAGGCCCTCTGGCGCTGGCCGGACCGGTTTTGCGGCATCCTGTTGGACGCGGCCGGCATCCCCGAAACCCACCTGGAAGCGCTCGGCAACCTCGCGGCCCGGGCCGGCCTGCTTGTGCTGGCTCTGGCCGGCCCCTGGGACCGGGAAAGGGTGAGGGCCGCCGTTCCCGCCGCCCGGATCCTCGCCAAGCCCGTCTCCATCGGCCAGGTGGTGGACGCGGTGCGAGAGTTGCTGGGCGGCTAGGCGGCTGACAACTCCGAGGGGCCGGCGTCGGCGGTCGCCCGACCTGGGGGCCCGGCTCCCTCCCCGGCCGCTCACCCGCCCTTGCGCGGGCCGCGATCTCCGGTAGGGTTCCCACCGTCGGCGCGGTTCGCTCGGGGGGATCGAGGCCCGTCCATGGAGATGGCACATCTGGTGGGATTCGACGCGGAGGGCTCCGTTCGGCTTGCGGCGTTTTTGCTGCGCTGGCGGGTGATCGCGGTTCCGCTGCGGCCGGCGGCCCTGCCCGGGGAGGGCGCGGGGCTCGTGCTCCTCAACGCAGGGGCGAGGGAGCTCGCCTGGACCCTGGTGGGTGCGATGGCCGACCCCGAGCCTGGGGCCCGGGTGATCGCCCTGTTTCCGGTTCAGGCGTTCCCGGTGTGGGACGCGGGGCTCTTCCCCCGGTGGGTCCGGTGCGTCGCGTTCGACCGTCTGGAGGAGGTTCTCCGCCAGGAATACGGCCCGCCGGCCGGTACGCCCCCGCGCCCCCACGCCGCACTGTGGGCCCCGGACGACGGGCTCGTCCAGGTTGTGGCCGCGGAGGTCGCGGGGCCGGCCGGCGCGGTGCTCCGGGCGCCCCTCGAGCCCCAGCCCGGCGGGCGGGGCTGGGTGGTGCTGCGACGGGGGCCGGCCCGGGTACGCCTGGCGGGCACGGTGGGCGCCCGGCGGCCCGCGGCCGCGGGGTGGCGGGTCGTGGTGCGGTTCGCCGAGGTCGCCCCCCCGGTGTTGGAGCGCCTGGTCGAGATCGTGGCCGCCTGATCACCCTTTGCGCTGCATGGCCACCCGCCCCTGGGGGCCGAAGCGTTCAAACGAAAACTCCACGGCACCCACGGCCGTCTCGATCTTTCGCGTGGCCGTGCCGATCCAGACCGTGACCCCGGGGTGCACGCGCTCGGCCTCGACGCGGGCCCTCAGGGGGTCGGGCTCCGGGATGGCTCCGGCCCGTTCCCTCCACCGGGCCGCCATCTTCCGGAGGGCGGGGGCGCCGTCGCTCTCCCCAGGCGCCTGTTCCAGCATCTCCGCCCAACCGGCAAACACCGATCGGAACGGATCCACGACGCGCACCCGCCCCACCTCCACCTCGGTGGCGAGCGCGTTGGGGCTCCCCAGTTCCCCTCCCCGAATCCGGTGTCCGGCCTCGATCCGGCCGCCCCGGCAGGCCCCCCCTGGGTCTACCCACACCGTTTCCAAGGCCGACAGCCGCCCCTTCATGGTGTACCGGCGCACGTGGATCAGGGTGCCGAACACGTGGGCCCGCTCGAAGAACTCCGCCGACACCACGCCCCCCACCCGAAGGGGCACCGTGCGGGTGTGGATGACCCCGCCGGCCACGAACAGGCTCCCCATCACCTCCACCGGCGACCGGATCAGGCTTCCCCGCACCTCCAGATCGCCCAACACCCGCACGGGAAACGGGGCTTCCAGGTCCCCCTCCACCACCACCGTGGCGGGGACCACCCCGTCCTTCCAGCGCCGGAGCTCCTGTGCCGAACCCACCCGCACCACCGGCATCAGGTACGCGCGGGTCCCTTCCGGGTCGGCGAACCGGATCTGACCCGCCCGCTGGGCCACCACCGTGCGGCCGTCGGGCGCGAGCCCGAGCCCCGACCCGAGCCGGACGGGGTCGTCCCCCGCCCGCGGCGGGACGGGGTCACCGCGGGCCGTGAGCCCCGGGGTCCCCTTGCCCGGGGGGTGATACGTGCCGGCCGGCTGGCCCGGCTCCACGACCAGGAGGCGCGGCTCCTCGGGCAGGGTGCCCGCCACCAGGGCCGCCAGGAACGCCTCGGGGTCGGTGGGCGCCCCGCCCGCCCACTCCACCCGGGCCGGCTCCCCGTTGCGGGGGGGGCGGCCCTGGGCCACGGGCTCGGGTTCGAGGTAGCTGCGCCGAAGCACGGCGCGCCGGAGGGCATCGAGGTCCAAGACCTCGTCCGGCACCCCGTAGGCCCGGACGAGCTCCAAGATCTCCGCCTCCGAGAGCCGCTCCCCCCGCCCCTTGGGCGGGTAGAGCACCAGGTACGCGGTGAGCTCGTCCTCGGAAAACCGCACCTTGGCCTTTTCCGACCGGAACGCCTCGGCCGACCGGCGGGCCACCGGGAACGCCCGGCCCCGGCCGAACCGGTAGGCTTCCCGCACCGCCACCCAGTCCACCGGGACCCCGGGCAGCCCCTCCCGAACCCGACGGACCACCTCGGAGAGGGGTCCCGGGTCCGGGGGCACGGTGAGATAGATCCGCCCCTCCCGCGAATCGATGCGGATCGGCTCGGGCATACGGTTTCCTGTGCTTTCGGCTGGAAGGCTAGAACGCTGGAAAGCCGAAAAGGGACCCCCCGGGTGACGGACGCGGTCCCCCGCCACCTCTGGAGCCCTCGGGTCGCTCTCCGCGGCGAGGAAGGGTTTCTAGCCTTTAGCCTCCCAGCTTCCCAGCCTTCCAGCGGACTCAATACTCATCGAGCGTCTTTCGCACCGTGGCCAGGAGCTTGTCCTTGTCCACCGGCTTGAGCACGTAGTTTCGGGCCCCGAGCTGGATCGCCTCGAGCACCTTGGCCTCGTGCCCCACGGCCGAGACCATGACGACCCGGCAGGCCGGGTCCATGGCCTTGAGGCGCCGGAGCACCTCCAGGCCGTCCATCCCCGGCATCACGAGGTCGAGGGTGACGAGGTCGGGGAGCTCCCGCTCGTAGATCTCCAGGGCTTCGGGGCCGTCCCGGGCCACCGCCACCCGGTACCCCTCCGCCTCCAGCATGTCGGCCAACACCCGGGCCATGAACTCGGTGTCGTCCACGACGAGCACGGTTTCCGGAAAGGGCCGGGGGGTCACCACGAAGCCCTCCGGATCACGGTGTCCCTGCGCCACTCCTCCCGGGGGTCGGGGGAATCCGCGTTGAAATGGAGTCCCCGGCTCTCCCGGCGGTGGGCGGCGCACCGAACCATCAGATCGGCCACCAGCGCCAGGTTCCTGAGTTCCAGCAGATCGGGCGACGGCCGGTACCGCCGCACGTGGTCCCGCACCTCCTCGTGGATGAGATCGATCCGGCGCCGGGCCCGGGCCAGCCGCCGGTCCGTGCGCACGATGCCCACGTAGTTCCACATGGTGCGCCGGATCTCGTCCCAGTTCTGGGTGACCACCACGTCCTCGTCGGGTTCCCGGGTGCCCCCCTCCTCCCACGGGGGCGGGACGTCCGGGGCCGCCGCCGCCCGGACGTACTGGGCCGCGCTGCGGGCCGCGGCGGCCGCGTACACCAGGGCCTCCAGGAGGCTGTTGGAGGCCAGCCGGTTCGCCCCGTGGAGCCCGGTGCAGGCCACCTCGCCCACGGCGTAGAGGCCCGGCACATCGGTGCGCCCCTCGGCGTCCACCCGCACCCCGCCGCAGAGGTAGTGGGCCGCCGGCACCACCGGGATGGGCTCGCGGGTGATGTCGATCCCGAACTGAAGGCAGGTCGCGTGGATGCCGGGGAACCGGGTGCGCACGAACTCCGGGTCCCGGTGGGTGATGTCGAGGAGCACGTACTCGTGGCCGGTGCGCTTCATCTCGGCGTCGATGGCCCGGGCCACCACGTCCCGGGGCGCCAGGCATCCCCGGGGATGGTACCGCTCCATGAAGGTCTCCCCCGTCTGGAGCCGCAGGATCCCCCCCTCGCCCCGCACCGCCTCGCTGATCAGGAAGTTCTTCGCGAACGGGTGGTAGAGGCAGGTGGGGTGGAACTGCATGAACTCCAGGTTCGCCAGGCTCGCCCCGGCCCGGTAGGCCATGGCCAGGCCGTCGCCCGAGGCGATGTCGGGGTTCGAGGTGTAGAGATACACCTTGCCGGCCCCGCCCGTGGCCAGGCACGTGACCGGCGCCAGGAACGGCTCGATCCGGCCTTCGGGCCCGAGCACGTGGACTCCCGCGCACCGGCCGTCCGGACCGCGGATGAGGTCCACGGCGAAGTGGTCCTCGAAGAACCGGATGTTCCCCCGCTCCCGGGCCCGGCGCAGGAGGGCCTGTTCCACCTCCCGGCCGGTCATGTCCCGGGCGTGGACGATCCGGCGGTGGGAGTGCCCCCCCTCCTGGCCGAGGTCGTAGGGCACCCCGGGGCGCTCCGACGGGGTGAACTCCACGCCCCACCGGGCCAGGCGCCGGATGTGCTCCGGGGCCTCCCGCACCACCCGCTCCACCACCTCACGGTGGCACAGCCCGGCGCCGGCCTCCAGGGTGTCGGCCACGTGGGCCTCGAAGGAGTCCGTGGGGTCCAGCACCGCGGCGATGCCCCCCTGGGCGTAGTTCGTGTTGGACTCGCTGCGCTCCTTTTTCGTGACCACGGCCACGGTGCCCGCCTCGGCCGCGTCGAGCGCGAACGTGAGGCCTCCGATGCCGCTGCCGAGCACCACGAAGTCGAACCGTTCCATGGCCGGGAGGGCTCCTTTCCCATCGCGGAGATCACACCCCGGAGGGGCGTCGTAGGGCGTGAATAGTACAAGCCGAGAAGGGGGGTCAAGCGGCGGACCCCGGTGCGCGATCTCCGGTCGGACGCGCCAACAGCCCGGGGCGCGCGCCACGACCCCGGGCCGGAGCCCGGCGACCGCCCCTCGGGTTTACCCAACCGAAAACCTTTTTCGTAATACTTCAAAACTGCTGGAAATCCGAACGGATGCGTTGACAGCGGGGGGCCCGGGCCGTAGGATGCGGTCCTTGTCCCACGCCGACCCGGGCGGAACGGTCGTCCGGGGACCACCGCAGGAGGGAGGATGGAACCGCGGGACGAAGCCATCGCCAAGATCCTCGTCAAGGAAAGCGAGGAGTTTCGGCGGGAGATGGAAGCCCACCAGCGCTACGAGCGGATTCTGGAGGAACTGAACCGCCGGCCCCATCTGACCCCCGAAGAGGAGATGGAGCGCAAGAAGATCCAGAAGCTGAAACTGGCCGGCAAAGACCGGATGGCCCGCATGATCCTGGCCTACCGCAAGGCCCACCCCGAGGTGGGCTCCTGAAGGAGTAACCCCCGTTGCGCAGCGAGAAGATCACCCAGGGCCTCGAGCGGGCCCCCCACCGAGCCCTCCTTTCGGCGACCGGGATGCCCCGGCGGGAGATGGGCAAGCCCCTGATCGGCATCGCCTCGAGCTTCACCGACCTCATCGCCGGCCACGTGGGCATGCGCGACCTCGAGCGGTTCGCGGAAAAGGGGGTCCACGCCGGGGGAGGGTACCCCTTCCTGTTCGGCGTGCCCGGCATCTGCGACGGCATCGCCATGGGCCACCGGGGCATGCACTACAGCCTGCCCAGCCGGGAGCTCATCGCCGACATGATCGAGAGCGTGGTCGAGGCCCACAGCCTCGACGGGATCGTGCTCCTCACGAACTGCGACAAGATCACCCCGGGCATGCTCATGGCCGCGGCCCGGCTCAACATCCCCTCGATCGTGGTCACGGCCGGGCCCATGATGGGGGGCCGCCACCGGGGCCGGCGCCTGAGCTTCGTGCGGGACACCTTCGAGGCCATGGCCCGGCACCAGGCCGGCGAGATCGGCGTAGAGGAGCTCGAGGCGTGCGAGCAGGAGGCCTGCCCGGGGTGCGGGTCGTGCCAGGGGCTCTACACGGCCAACACCATGGCCTGCCTGACCGAGGCCCTGGGGATGAGCCTCACCGACTGCGGCACCGCGCTTGCGGTGAGCGCGAGAAAGCGCCACCTCGCCTACCTGAGCGGCCAGCGGATCGTGGACCTGGTGCGCGAGGGGCTCCGGCCCCGGGACATCCTGACCCCGGGGGCCTTCGACAACGCGATCCGGCTCGACCTGGCGCTCGGCGGGAGCACGAACTCGGTGCTTCACCTGTGCGCCATCGCCCGGGAGGCCGGGGTGGACCTGCCCCTGGAGCGGTTCGACGAACTGAGCCGCGAAACACCCCAACTGTGCTCGCTGCGGCCGGCCGGCGACCACTTCATGGAGGACCTGGACGCGGCCGGCGGGGTGAAGGCCGTGCTGCGCCGGTTGGTGGACCGCCTCGCCGAGGGGCCCTCGGTGAACGGCGCGCCCGTGAAGCAGGTGGCCGCCGCCGTGGACTGGCTCGACGAGGAGGTGATCCGCCCGGTGGAGGCGCCGGTGCGGCCCGAGGGGGGCATCGCCGTGCTCCGGGGCACGCTCGCCCCGGACGGGGCCGTGGTGAAGCAGTCGGGGGTGAGCGCGGCCATGATGCGGTTCGTGGGCAAGGCCCGGTGCTTCGACTCGGAGGAGGCCGCCATGGCCGCGATCATGGGCGGCGAGATCCGGCCCGGCACCGTGGTGGTGATCCGGTACGAGGGCCCCCGGGGCGGGCCCGGCATGCGGGAGATGCTCGCCCCCACCGCGGCCCTTATGGGCATGGGCCTCGGGGACAGCGTGGCCTTGGTGACCGACGGCCGGTTCAGCGGCGGCACCCGGGGCCCCTGCGTGGGCCACGTGAGCCCCGAGGCGGCGGCCGGCGGCCCCATCGCCCTGGTGGAGGACGGCGACGAGGTGGAGCTCGACATCCCGGCCCGCCGGCTCGACCTGCGCGTGGACCCGGCCACCCTCGAGGCCCGCCGGAGCCGGTGGGTGGCCCCGGAGCCCAAGGTCTCCTCGGGCTGGCTCCTTCGGTACTCCCGACTTGTAACCTCGGCCAACACCGGGGCCGTGCTGCAGGGCTGACCCATCGCATCTCTCGAGGATCCGCCGGCGGCCGGCCCCCCAACGGGCCGGCCGTTGGCACATCAGCCGGGGGCAAACGCCCCACCCGCCGCGACGCGGACGGGATGAAACGCTTCGCCCCTTGGTCGGGCCGACGAACACCGCACAGGCGGGAGGACGCGGCGACTTGGCGTTCCAGCTTTCTAGCCTCCCAGCCTTCTAGCCGTCGAAGGAGGTAGCCGTGGAACTGACCGGAGCCGAGATTTTCGTGGAGAGCCTGCGCAAGGAGGGCGTGCACACGATCTTCGGGTATCCCGGCGGCGTGGTGCTCAACATCTACGACGTGCTCTACGACTCCGACATCCGCCACATCCTGGTGCGCCACGAGCAGGCCGCCGTGCACGCGGCCGACGGATACGCCCGGGCCACGGGCGAGGTGGGGGTGGCGCTGGTGACCTCGGGCCCGGGGGCCACCAACA
Organism: uncultured Thermodesulfobacteriota bacterium; assembly: GCA_964624725.1. Classification (GTDB taxonomy): domain Bacteria; phylum Desulfobacterota; class Deferrisomatia; order Deferrisomatales; family Deferrisomataceae; genus Deferrisoma. The sequence continues at coordinate 4,384 of CAZUYO010000056.1, read as the reverse complement.
CCGTGACCGGGCTCGCCACCGCGTACATGGACTCGGTGCCCCTGGTGGTGTTCACGGGCCAGGTGCCCACCCATCTCATCGGGAACGACGCGTTCCAGGAGGCCGACATCGTCGGCATCACCCGGCCGTGCACCAAGCACAACTACCTGGTCAAGGACGTGCGCGATCTGGCGCGGATCATCAAGGAGGCGTTCTATCTCGCGCGCTCCGGCCGGCCCGGCCCGGTCCTGGTGGACCTGCCCAAGGACGTGATCGTCGGGAAGACCGAGTACGTCTACCCCGAGGCGGCGAAACTCCGCGGCTACAACCCCACCTACGAGGGCCACCTGGGCCAGATCAAGAAGGCCCTCAAGGCGATCCACGAGGCCCGGCGGCCCGTGGTGTACGCGGGCGGCGGGGTGATCCTCTCCAACGCCGCCCGGGAGCTCACCGAGTTCGCCCGGCGCCTGAAGCTCCCGGTCACGACCACCCTGATGGGGCTCGGCGGGTTCCCCGGGAGCGACCCGCTGTTTCTCGGGATGCTCGGCATGCACGGCACCTACCGGGCGAACATGGCCGTGAGCCACGCCGATCTCCTCGTCGCGGTGGGGGCCCGGTTCGACGACCGGGTCACCGGCAAGATCGACGAGTTCGCCCCGAACGCCAAGATCATCCACGTGGACATCGACCCCACCTCGATCTCCAAGAACGTGCAGGTGGACATCCCGATCGTGGGCGACGCGAAAAACGTGCTCAAGAAGATGCTGGGGCTGGTGCACGGACCCGAGTGGGAGAACCGCGACGAGGCCCTGGCCGACTGGCACGCCGAGATCGAGGTGTGGGCCGCGGCCCACAAGATGGACTACGGGCAGGGCCCCGACGTCATCAAGCCCCAGTACGTGGTGGAGCAGCTCCACGAGGCCACGGGCGGCCGGTGCATCGTCTCGACCGAGGTGGGCCAGAACCAGATGTGGGCCGCCCAGTACTTCCGGCTCGAGGAGCCCCGGTGCTGGCTCACCTCGGGCGGGCTCGGCACCATGGGCTACGGGTTTCCGGCGGCCATCGGCGCCCAGGCCGCGTTCCCGGACCGGATCGTGATCGACATCGCCGGCGACGGCTCGATCCAGATGAACATCCAGGAACTCGCCACGGCCGTGCAGTACAAGCTGCCGGTCAAGGTGGCGATCCTCAACAACGGGTTCCTGGGCATGGTCCGCCAGTGGCAGGAGCTCTTCTACGACCGGCGCTACTCCCACACCCGCATGGAGGTGGCCCCGGACTTCGTGAAGCTGGCCGAGGCCTACGGTGCCCTGGGCCTCCGGGCCACCCGGCCCGAGGAGGTCCGGCCGGTGATCGAGAAGGCCCTGGCCCACCCCGGCCCCGTGCTCATGGATTTCCACGTGGACCCGGAGGAGGGGGTGTACCCCATGGTGCCCGCCGGGGCCCCCCTGACCAAGATGCTCCTGCTCTAGACCGGAGGGCTTCGATGCGCCATACCATCAACGTGCTGGTGGAGAACGAGTTCGGGGTGCTCGCCCGGGTGGCAGGGCTCTTCAGCGGCCGGGGCTTCAACATCGACAGCCTCTCGGTGGCCGAGACCCAGGACCCCACGGTGAGCCTGATGACCATCGTGACCCGGGGGGACGACCAGATCATCGAACAGATCCTCAAGCAGCTTCGAAAACTCGTCAACGTGCTCAAGGTGACCGACCTCCAGGAGGGCCAGTACCTCGACCGGGAGCTGGTGCTCGTGAAGGTCACGGCCACCGACGAGACGAAGCCGGAGATCCTGCGGCTCATGGAGATCTTCCGGGGCCGGGTGGTGGACGTGAGCCCCAAGAGCTACACGGTGGAGGTGACGGGCGGCGAGGAGAAGATCCGCGCCGTCCTGGAGCTCCTGCGGCCCCTGGGCATCAAGGAGGTGGTGCGCACCGGCAAGGTGGCCATGCCCAGGGGCATGCAAAACGGCGGCTGACCCGCGGATAGTGGTCCGGGCCCATTGCCGGCGGCGGGCATGGGGCCTGCTTCCGGCCAACTAGAAACGAGACGAGAAACGAGAGAAAGTTCGGGTAGCCCGACCTGGTAGGGGGGCGCTTCACCAAACCCATGCCCCCCGGACCACGAAATGGAGGCGAGGAGACATGGTGATCCGCAGAACACATGGGAATCCTGGAGGTTTTCAAGCCTCCTAGCCTCCTAGCCTTCTAGCTTTCCAGCTTTCTAGCCTTCCAGCCTTCCAGAAAGGAGCGCAACGATGAAGATCTTCTACGACAAGGACGCGGACCTCGGGCTTCTCAAGGACAAGACGATCGCCGTGATCGGGTACGGGAGCCAGGGCCACGCCCACGCCAACAACCTCAGGGATTCGGGCATGAACGTGGTGGTGGGCCTCAGGCCCGACGGGGCCTCGGCCCAGAAGGCCCGGGCCGCCGGGTTCGAGGTGCTGCCGGTGGACGAGGCGGCCCGCAGGGCCCAGGTGGTCATGATCCTCCTGCCCGACGAACTCCAGGGCGACGTGTTCCGGAGCCAGATCGCCGGGGCCCTGGAGCCGGGCGACTACCTGGCCTTCGCCCACGGGTTCAACATCCACTTCGGCCAGATCGTGCCCCCCGAGGGGGTGAACGTGTTCATGGTGGCCCCCAAGGGCCCGGGCCACCTGGTGCGGGCCGAGTACGAGCGGGGCCGGGGCGTGCCCTGCCTCATCGCCGTGGACCGGGACCCCGCCGGGAACACCCGCGACGTGGCCCTGGCCTACGCCTCGGCCATCGGCGGCGGCCGGGCCGGGGTGATCGAGACCACCTTCCGGGAGGAGACGGAAACCGACCTCTTCGGCGAGCAGGCGGTCCTGTGCGGCGGGGTCACGGCCCTCATCCAGGCCGGGTACGAGACCCTGGTGGAGGCCGGGTACGCCCCCGAGATGGCCTACTTCGAGTGCCTCCACGAGCTCAAGCTGATCGTGGACCTGATCTACGAGGGCGGCATCGCCAACATGCGCTACTCGGTCTCCAACACGGCCCAGTACGGCGACCTCACCCGGGGCCCCCGGGTCATCGACGCCCGGGTCAAGGAGGAGATGAAGCGGATCCTCGCCGAGATCCAGACCGGCCAGTTCGCCCGGGAGTGGATTCTGGAGAACCGGGCCGGCCGGCCGGTGTTCAACGCGCTGACCCGCCGGGGCGACGAGCACCCCATCGAGGCCGTGGGCGAGCGGCTCCGGGCCATGATGCCCTGGCTCCAGGAGGGCCGGCTGGTGGACCGCTCGAAGAACTAACCTCGTGGACGCTCGCTTCGTAGCTCCTCGCGGCGGGCGAATCCGGGGACTTCGCCTCCGCTGACACCCTCGCGGGGGCCGCCACCGCTCGGTCCGCTGCGGCGCGTGAGGGCACGCGCCGCGGCCGCTCCCTTGCGCCGGGCGGCCCGGACCGCTCGGGCGTCGCGCTCCGGCAAAGCCCCCGGATCCACCGGATTCCTAGGAGCCCAGGACCTACGATTCGAGCGAGGCACAGGGCGGCCGTCCCGCGCCGCCCGAGGGGAAGAAAGCCATGGAGATGGTCAAGATTTTCGATACCACGCTCCGGGACGGGGAGCAGAGTCCCGGGGCCTCGATGAACATCGAGGAAAAGCTGCGGGTGGCCCAGGCCCTGGAGCGGCTCCGGGTGGACGTGATCGAGGCCGGGTTCCCGATCTCGTCCCAGGGCGACTTCGACGCGGTGAAGCTGATCGCCGACAAGATCCGGGGCTGCGAGATCGCCGGGCTCGCCCGGGCCAACCGGGCCGACATCGACCGGGCCTGGGAGGCCCTGAAGGGCGGGGAGAACCCCCGGATCCACACCTTCATCGCCACGAGCCCGATCCATATGGAGCACAAGCTCCGGAAAACCCCCGACCAGGTGCTCGAGCAGGCGGTGGAGGCCGTGAAGTACGCCTGCCGGTACACCTCCAACGTGGAGTTCTCGGCCGAGGACGCGGTGCGAAGCGACCTCGAGTTCCTGTGCCGGATCGTGGAGGCCGTGATCGACGCCGGGGCCACCACGGTGAACATCCCCGACACGGTGGGCTACGCCGTACCCGAGGAGTTCGGGGAGATGATCCGGCAGATCGTGGAACGGGTGCCCAACGCCCACAAGGCCGTCATCTCGGTCCACTGCCACAACGATCTGGGGCTCGCGGTGGCCAACTCCCTCGCCGCGGTGGAGGCCGGGGCCCGGCAGGTGGAGTGCACGATCAACGGCATCGGCGAACGGGCCGGAAACGCCTCCCTCGAGGAGTTCGTGATGGCCCTGCGCACCCGGGGCGACCGGCTGCCGTTCACGACCCGGATCGACACCCGGCACATCTACCCCACGAGCCGGCTCGTGAGCCTGATCACGGGGCTTCCGGTGCAGCCCAACAAGGCCATCGTGGG
>CAZUYO010000055.1:0-12380 GCA_964624725.1 uncultured Thermodesulfobacteriota bacterium | reverse complement strand
AAGGCCGGTGGATCGCGACCAGCCTCCTCTCTTCCTCCTCCTTTCGGGAAACGGGCCGTCCCTCGGGACGGCCCGTTTCCTTTGGGAGGTCGGCCGGCGGTCGCCGGTCTTCGGCCCGAAACCCTGTGCCCCTCGGACCGCGGACCGACGACCGTCCGACCGCTCTTGTCACGGCAACTGCTTTCGGATCGCCTCGATCTCGGCCCGGATCTTCTCCGCCATGTCGGCGGGCGGGTTGCGCTCCAGGTACCGCTGCCAGGCCTTCATGGCGCCCTCGAGGTCCCCGAGGTCGTACCGGAGCACCACCCCGAGGTTGAGCAGGCTGTTCAGGTGGTTCGGGGCCATGTCGGCCGCCCGCCGGAACTCCTCGACCGCCTTTTGAAAGTCCCCCATGCGGCGGTACATGATCGCCCGGTCGGTGATCACGTCGGGGTCGTTGGGGTCGAGTTCGAGGGCCTTGGTGTAGGCCTCGATGGCTTCCATGTACTGGTCGGAGTCGAAATAGAGGTTCCCCAGGCGCACCCAGGCCGTCCGGTTCGTGGGGTCGCGCTCCACGATGCCCCGGAGTTCCCGGATCTCCACCGAGAGGCTCCCCAGGGTGGAGGACGGCGGGGCCACCGCCGGGGCGGGTTGGGCCACGGGCGCGGGCCGGGGGCCCGGAGACCGGGCCACGAAGTAGCCCGACACGATGCCGATCACAAACCCGGCCACCAGGGCCCCCACGGCCCACATCACGGCCTGGTCCAGGTTCACCTTCTTGGGCAGTGCCATCGAAACCTCCCTCGTCGGGGCGGCGCCCCGGTTCGCAATACGCCTCCGGCCGACCGGGATCCGCTCGGCCGGCCGCCTCCGTGAGGGGGCTTGATACCTGCGGGGGGCAGGAGGTGTCAAGGACTCCCGCCCCGCCGACTCAAGGGATGCGTTCTCGGGCCGATCTTTAGGAAGGGGGCGGGCGGGGCCGTGGGCCGCGCCGCCCAGTTCCGATTCTTCCCTGAGGCCGGGCGACGCCGGTCCCCCGGCCTCCCAGCCTTCCGGCGGGCGTAGCCATGATCAAGAAGATCGCGGTCGAAGACCTCGAGGTGGGGATGTTCGTGGAGGACTTCAACGTCCCCTGGATGGATCACCCCTTCCTCAGCAACAAGAAGAAGATCCGAAGCGCCAAGGAGATCGACCTCATCCGGGAGCACGGGATCCGGGAGGTCTACATCGACACGGCCAAGGGCAAGGACAGCGCCCGGGCCGTGTCGGTGGAGGAGGCCGACGCCGAGGTGCGCGAGGAGATGCGGCGCGATCTCGAACAGCAGCCGGCCGAGCCGACCGTGCAGCTGTCGAAGGAGCAGGCGGCCTTCGAGGAGGAGGTCCGGCGGGCCAAGGTGGTCTACACCGAGGCCAAGGCGCTGGTGAAGGACCTCCTCCACGACGCCCGGATGGGAAAGTCGATCGACGGCGAGCGGGCCGCCCAGACCGTGGACAAGATGGTGGACTCCATCTTCCGCAACCCCGACGCCATCACGAGCCTCTCGCGGCTCAAGAGCTTCGACGACTACACCTTCCAGCACTCGGTCAACGTGAGCGTGCTGGCCCTGGCCCTGGGGCGGCACCTGGGCATCGTCAAGGAGGAGCTCCGGCGCCTCGGGATCGGCGCCATCCTCCACGATGTGGGGAAGATGCGGGTGCCCGAGGCCATCCTCAATAAGCCCGGCCGGCTCACCGACGAGGAGTTCGCCGTGATGAAGACCCACACCCTCCACGGCGCCAAGATCCTCATGGACACCCAGGACGTGCCCAACGAGAGCGCCGCCGTGGCCCTCAATCACCACGAGCGGTTCAACGGACGGGGGTACCCCCGCGGGGTCTCGGGGATGAACATCGGGAAGTTCGGGCTCATCTCGGCCATCGTCGACGTGTACGACGCCATCACCTCGGACCGCGTCTACCACAAGGGCATGCCGAGCCATCAGGCCCTGCAGAAGATCTACGAGTGGTCGAAGACCGACTTCTATCCCGTGTACGTCCAGAAGTTCATCCAGTGCGTGGGGATCTACCCCATCGGCTCGGTGGTGCAGCTCGACACCGGGGAGGTGGGGGTGGTGTGCCGGCAGAACCGGGCGGAGTTGATCCGGCCGTGGGTGCGCCTGGTGCGGGACCCCGAAGGGAAACCCCTGGCCCCGCCGGTGGACGTGGACCTCTCGGCCCCGGATCCGAACGGGGAGAAGCCCTTCGCCCGGACCATCGCGACCACCCTGGGCCCCGAGGAGGCCCGGGTGGACGTGGAGCGGGTGCTGGGCCTGGGGGAGCAGCGCCAGGCGGCGTAGCTTGGTGGGCAACCGGGGGCGTGCCCCGGACTCCCGGCCGCCCCGGCTCAGTCCCCCGTGCCGGCCACGAACTCGTACCCCGCGAAGAACGCCTCCACCTCGGCGTCCGCCTCGGCCGGGCGTTCGTCCCGCAGGGCCAGGACCAGTTGGTCCCGGTCCACCACCCGGGACACCGCCGCGAGCGCCCCGAGCATCACGGGCGCCACGTAGGCCGGGGACCCGTGGCGCAGGGCGAGTTCCAGGGCCGGGACCCAGAGGACCCGGGCATCCCCGAACGCCGCCTCCACCGCGGCCCGGTCCGGATACCGGTCCCGCCGGAACCGGGCCTCGTAGGGCCGCACCTCCTCCTCGGACAACAGCGCGATTCCCCCGGGCCCCAGGTAGGGGGCGAGGGACAGCGCCTCCAGCCGCTCCAGCCCGATCACCACGTGGGCCCGGCCCCGGGGAATCTTGGGGCTCGGGCCGGCCGGGGTGCCGATCCGCACGTGCACCATCACCGGGGCCCCCACCTGGCTCAGGCCCGACTGGCCGAGCATGCGCGCGTCGTAGCCCTCCCGCAGGGCCGCCGCGGCGAGGATCCGGCCGAGGGTGACGACGCCCTGCCCCCCCACCCCCGCGGCCACGAGGTCGAGGGTCATGGCGCGATCCTCCGGCCCCGGAGGTTCCGGCGGATGGCCCGCCTGCCACACGCCTCGGCGCACAGCCCGCACCCGAAGCACCGGGCCGCATCGATGCGGGCCTTGCCCGTGGACCGGTCCAGGTCGAGGGCCGGGCAGTTCACCGCCTCGAGGCAGGAGGGCGAGCACGCGTCCACCCCGACGCACCGTTCGGGCCGGACGCGGTGGGGAATCACGGTGCGGCCCCGAAGCCGGCGGACGCAGGGGGCCTCGGCCACCACCACCTGCACCCCGGGGGACCGAAGGGCCGAGGCGAGCACCCTCGACAGCCTCCCCGTGAAATAGGGCAGGGCTTTGCGCACCCGCCGCACCCGGGCCGCCCGGGCGAGTTCCTCGATGCTCAGGGGGTGCGGCGGGGCGCCGGGACCGGGGCGATGCTGGGTCAGGGAGGGCTGGAACCCCGTCATGGCGGCGTGGTGGTTGTCGAGCACGAGCACCGTGAGATCGAGGCCCTTGCTGGCGGCGTCCAGGAGCGGGGGGATCCCGGCGTGGAAAAAGGTGCTGTCCCCGAGCACCGCCACCACCGGCCGGTCCACGCCGGCCCGCACGAACCCCTCGGCCAGCGCGATGCTCGAGCCCATGGCCACCTCGGTGCGGCACAGATCGTGGGGCGGGTTCATGCCGAGGATGGTGCACCCGATGTCGCCGGTCACCACGACCTCGTCCTTGGCAAACCCGGCCCGGCCGATGGCCCGCTCCAGGGCCATGTAGGCCGACCGGTGGGGACACCCCGGACAGAAGGTGAGCACCCGGGGGGCGAAGGAGCTCTTCGGGGGGGGCGGTGCCGGCACCGAGCGGGGGTCCCGGTCGAGGAGGAGGTCGATCGCCGCGGCCACGAGGTCGGGGTCGAGGTCGCCGACCTCGGGCAGGACCCCCTGGCGCTTCCCGAGCACCCGGGGCGGCGTCGGGAGTTCCGCCGCCAAGGCCCGCACCCGTTCCTCGATGAGGGGGTCGAGTTCCTCCACCACGAGCACCCGCCGGCACCGGCTCAGGAACCCCAGGAGCCGCTCCTCGGGCAGGGGATGCACGACGGCCAGCCGCAGCAGGTGGGGCCGGTGGGTCTCCGGCAGCCCGGCCACGGCCTCCTCCACGTAGCCCCACACCGAGGCCGGCGCGATGACCCCGAGGGGAACGGCGCCCGGGGTCTCGCGGTTCCACCGGTCGAGCAACCGCCCGGCCCGCCCGAGCCGCTCCAGGGCATCGCGGTGCTGGGCCCGGCACCGGGCCGCCCCGGCCTTCGTGTACCGGTCGATGTCGAAGGGGACCCGGGGGCTGCGGCGGCTTCGCTCGGGGACCTCCGCGGCCACGGGGCCCCAGGTGTAGGCCGTGGTGGTGGTCCCCCGTACCAGGACCGGGGTCTCACACGACTCGGAGACCTCGAAGGCGTGCCGGACCATCCGGCGGGCCTCGTCGGGCTCCCCGGGCTCCACCATGGGCAGGAACGCGAGCCGCGCGTAGAGGCGGCTGTCCTGCTCGACCATGCCGTAGTACACGCCGGGGTCGTCGCCCACGTAGACCACGAGCCCGCCCACCGTGCCGGAGGTGGCGATGGACAGCAGGGCGTCGGCCGCCACGTTGAGCCCCGACATCTTCATGGCCACGAAGCTGCGCTGCCCGGCCCAGCTGTGGCCGGCCGCGATCTCCAGGGCCACCTTTTCGTTGACCGCCCACTCGGCCGTCAGGTGTTCCGGGGCGTTCGCCAGCAGGTACTCGAGGGCGGGGGTGGCCGGGGTGCCGGGGTAGCCGGTGGCCAGGCGGACCCCGGCCTCCAGGGCGCCGCGGGCGCAGGCCTCGACCCCAAGCAGCGCCTGGGGAGACGGACCGCTCGTCACGTGGGTGCTCCTCCAACCCCCCGGGAAAAGGGGCCCTTTGGTAGCACGGCGGGCCGGGCCGGGTCAACGGCCGGCGCCGGCGAGCCGGCGCACGTGGAACAGGGCCTGGTGGCACGCCCGTTGGGCGTCCGAGGTGTCGCCGTGCACCACGGGGATCGCGCGGGCCTTCTGCCCCCGGGGGGAGACAACCCCGATCCAGAGGCGCTCGGTCCCCCCGTGGGGCAGGAGTTCGTCCTCCCGGAACAGGGCCACCCCCGCCTGGGCGCCGAACCGCTCGGCCGCCTCCCGGGCAAGTTCGAGGCACCGCCCGGCGGGGGCGTCTTCCCGGCCGAGCCCGGCGCCGGGGCCGAGGACCATTCCGCCGCGGAACGCCGGGTGCCCCGCCTCCCGGAGCCACGCGGCCAGGGTGCCCGCCGACCACCCCTCCGCCGAGGCCAGGGCCCATCCGGCCGCCTCCACGGCCCGAAGGGCGACGAGGGCGTGGGTCTCGTCGTCGGTGCCGAACACGAACCGGTCGAGCCGTTCGCGCACCCGGGCCGCGAGATCTTCCACCAGGGCGAGGCTGTCGCGTTCCGTGGGGCCGCGGGCCGTGATCACCACCTTGACCTCCCCGGGCGACGAAAGAAGGCTCACCTCCCGGTCCCCGGCCGGGACCATGAGGTCGCGCACGAGGTCCCCCACGGCGCTCTCGCCCAACCCCGAGAGCCGAAGAACCCGGGTGGCTGCGTGCCCGCCCCCGAACCGCTCCCGGATCCGCGGCCCCACCCACGACCGAAACAGGTTCTTCAGTTCCCGCGGCACCCCCGGGAGCGCGACCACCCAGGCCCGTTCCAGGGCCAGGGCGAAACCGGGCGCCGTGCCCCAGGGGTTGGGGATCGGCTCCGCGCCCCGGGGGATCTCGGCTTGGACCCGATTGGACGCCGGCATGGCCACCCCGAACCGCCGGAACACCGCCTCGATCTCTTGGAGGAGCTCGGGCCGGAACTCGAGGGGCACGCCGGCGGCCCGGGCCACGGCCGCCCGGGTGCGGTCGTCCGCCGTGGGGCCGAGCCCCCCGGTCAGGAGGACCAGATCGGCCTCCCGGGCGGCTCGGCCCACGGCCTCGGCGATGCGGGTCTCGTCGTCGCCCACGACCCACTTCCGCACGGGGGTTACCCCCAAGAGCCGGAGTTCCCGGGCCAGCCAGGGGCCGTTCGTGTCGACCCACGCCCCGAGCAACAGTTCCGATCCGATCACGACGAGTTCGGCGGCGGGCATGGCCGCACCCTCCGTACGGGCTGAGACGCTTGCCATCGTTCTGCTCCTGGCGACCCCGGCCCGGGCATGCTAGCATGGAGTGCGCGCGCGGCGAAGCCCGGGGGGGCGGCCGACGGGGACGCCATGGCGGGAAAGGTCGTATACGTGGATTTCCGAAGGCGAACCCCCCCCCGGTCCGGATTCGGGGGTGGGCCGAGGTTCGTCTTTGGGGTGTTCGTGCTGGTTCTCGTGGCGGAGCTCCTCGCCGTGGCGGTTTGGCATCCCGCGAGCATCGGGTCGTCGTTTTTCGGTCCCACGGTGATCGCCGTGGCCGTCCTCGTCACCGTCGGCGTCCGGCGGGCCGTGGCCCGGTACCGGGTGGGCCGGCTGTACCGCCAGAGCCTGGGTCGGGACGAATCCCGTTCCGACCGAACCCTTCACTGAGCGAATCCGGGACCCCGGGAACGAACCCTTCCCCTTCGGAACCGCATGCCCAGACCCCTCCACTTTTCCCGTTCCAACGGCCCGGTGGACGAGGCGATCGACCGCCTCCTCGAGATGGCCGGGCCGGTTCACCACCCCGACCTCGTGCGCGAGATGATCCTCGCGGCCCTCAAGGCCGGGCAGGAAACCGGGCACCGGGCCGACCTGCGGCTGATGAACATCACCCTGAAGGAGATGCGGTTCACCTCCAAGGTGTTCGGCCCGTACCGGGGCACCCGGAAGGTCACCGTGTTCGGGTCGGCCCGCACCCGGCCCGACGAGCCCATCTACGCCATGGCCCGGGAGTTCGGCCGGGCGCTGGCCGGGGCCGGGTTCATGGTGATCACGGGCGGCGGGCCGGGGATCATGCAGGCCGCCCACGAGGGCGCCGGGCCGGAGCACTCGTTCGGGGTGAACATCCGCCTGCCCTTCGAGCAGCGCGCGAACCCGGTCATCGAGAACACCCCGCGGCTCATCACCTACAACTACTTTTTCAACCGGAAGGTGGCGTTCCTCAAGGAAGCCCACGCCGTGGCCCTGTTCCCCGGGGGGTTCGGCACGCTGGACGAGGCCATGGAGACCCTCACCCTGGTCCAGACCGGCAAGCAGCCCCCGATCCCGCTGGTGCTGGTGGATGAGCCGGGCGGGACCTACTGGACCCGGTGGATCGAGTTCTTCGAGCGGGAACTCTTGGCCGAGGGGTACATCAGCCCGAGCGATCTCTTCCTGTTCGAGCGGGTCGAGTCGGTGGACGACGCGGTGGGGCGGATCCAGCGGTTCTACCGCCGGTACCACAGCCTGCGGTACGTGCACGGGAGGCTCGTACTCCGGCTCACGGAGGCGATCACCGAGGATGAGGCCGCCCGGTTGGCCGAGGAGTTTTCGCCGATCCTCGTGCCGGGCGGGACGATCCGGGTTTCGGGCGCCCTGCCGGAGGAGGCCGATGAGCCGGAGCTCCAGGCCTACCCCAGGCTCCTGGTGGACTTCGCCAAGCGGGACTTCGGGCTCCTGCGCAGGCTCATCGACCGGCTGAACGAGATCTGAGCCATGGAGTGGTGGACCGAACTGGAGCGCCACGCCCGGCTGCGGCGGCGGCGAAAGCGGGTTTGGGCGGCCGCGGCGTTCGTGGCGATCGCCCTCGCGGGGGCGTTCGGGGTGTATTGGGCGCCCCGGTTCGAGTCGCCGGGCCCCATCGCTCGGGTCGAGGTGCCGGCGGTGGCCTCGGTGTGCCAGGACGTGCTGTGCCGGATCTCCTGGCCGACCCCCGAGTGGAACGCGGAAGCCGGCGTCTACGAGGAATGGGTGGGGGACCACCGGGTGGTCTACACCCTGGAGCACGAGCTTCAGGAGGAGGCGCTTCAGGTGTTCCGGCGCTACCGGGTTCCCTACGGCGCCTTTGTGGCCGTGGAGCCCGGTACGGGGAGGGTGCTGGCGTTGGCCGAGTACTCCCGGGAGGAGCCCGAACTCCGGGACTTCTGCCGCCGGGCCACGTACCCGGCCGCGAGCCTGATCAAGATCATCACGGCGAGCGCGGCCCTCGAAACCGGCAAGGTGACCCCCGAGACCCGGGTGCGGTTCGAGGGGAACCCGTACCGGCTTTACCCCCGGAAGATCTCGCCCGCGAACCGGTGGCGGGAGAACAACGTCCACACCCTGGCCGAGGCCCTGGCCACCTCGAACAACGTGGTGTTCGGGAAGATCGGGGCCGACGTGGTGGGGAGCGTGCGGCTCGAGGAGGCGCTCCACGCCTTCGGGTTCAACCAGGAGATCCCCTTCGAGTTTGCCCTGCAGCCCAGCCGGGCCACGGTACCGGCCGAGCGCTACCCCCTGGCCCGCACGGCGGCGGGGTTCGGGGAGGTGTACGTGAGCCCGGTGCACGCCGCGCTCCTGGCCGCCGCCGTGGGGAACCGGGGGGTGATGATGCGTCCCCACGTGGTGGACCGGATCGAGGATGGGGGGGGCCGGGTGGTCTACCGGGCGGCTCCGGCCCCCTGGCGCCGGGCCGTTCCCGAGGAGGTGGCCCGCAAGGTGGCCCGGATGATGGTGCGGACCGTGACCCGGGGCACCTCGGCCAAGGTGTTCTACCGTTACGCCCGGCGGCTCCGGCGGGAGGTGGGGGTGGCCGGGAAGACCGGGAGCCTCACCGGCGACGACCCGCCGGGCAAGTACGAATGGTTCATCGGGTTTGCGCCGGTGGACGACCCCCAGATCGCGGTGGCCAGCCTCGTGGTGAACCAGGAACTGTGGCACATCAAGGGCACCTACGTGGCCCAGGCCGTCATGAAAGAGTTTTTCGGGATGTGACCATGGAGACGGAGGACGTTCGGGATCTCAAGCCGCTCATCGAGATCCGGGACATGGAGATCGACGATCTGCCGGCCGTGTTCCACCTGGGCGAGAAGGTGTTCACGGCCGAGGTGCCGAACCTCTACCGCACCTGGGACGAATACGAGGTCACGGGGCTGTTTCACACCGAGTCGGACCTGTGCCTCGTGGCCGAGGATCGCCACACGGGGAACCTGGCCGGGTTTGCGATGGGCACCACGGTCTCGAAGCCCCGCTCGGCCTGGATGTACGGGTACCTGGTGTGGATGGCGGTGGACCCGAGGTACCAGAAACGCCGGGTGGGGGAGCGGCTCGTGAACCGGCTCGTGCAGCGCATGGCCGACCAGGGGGTGCGCATCGTGATGGTGGACACCGACGCCGACAACGAGGCGGCCCTGCGGTTTTTCCGGTCGCTGGGGTTCGAGCAGCCCCGGGCCCACGTGTACCTGAGCATGAACCTGGACGAGTTGCGCGAGCGCCGAAGGCGCAGGAGAGGCCATGTCGGGGATTGAGGTGGAGGAGGCGCGGCTCCGGGATCTCTTCTGGTCCCTGGTGGAGGTGTATAGCCCCTCGGGCAAGGAGGAGGCGGTGCTCGCCTACCTCGAGGAGTTCCTCTCGGAGCAGGGATGCCCCTACGGGGTGCAGCCGGTGGACGAAAACCGCTACAACCTGCTTCTGGGGAACCCCGACGCGCCGCTGGTGTTCGTGGGTCACGTGGACACCGTGGACGCCTGGGACCTGGAGGACTACGGGCCCGCCGAGGCAGAGGAGGACTGGATCGTGGGCCTGGGCACCGCCGACATGAAGGGCGGGTGCGCGGCCATCGTGGAGGCGTACCTGGGCCTCCGGGCCGAGGGGTTGGGCCGGGCCGTGGGGGTGGCGTTGGTGGTGGGCGAGGAGGAGGACGGCGACGGGGCCGACGCGTTCCTGGCCGAGTTTCGCCCGGGGCGGGCGCTGGTGGCCGAACCCACCGATCTCGTGCTGTGCGTGGGCCACTACGGGTACCTGGAGGTGCAGATCGCGGCCACCGGCCGGCGGGCCCACGCGAGCGTGCCCCAGCGGGGACAAAACGCGGCCGAACGCCTCCTGGCCGGGCTTTCGGCGCTCACGCGGGCCCCGCTGTTCTCCGGGGCCGGCGGCGAGGGCCCCGTGCTCAACATCCGCCACCTGGAAACCACGAACCCCGGATTCGCCGTGCCCGCCCGGGCCGTGGCCTGGGTGGACGTGCACGTGCCGCCGGAGATCGAGCTTGGGTCCGTGCGCGAGGCGGTGAGCGCCGCGCTGGCCGATGCCGACGGCCTCGAGGTGGAGTTCGTGACCGAGGATCCCGGGTACCGGTTGCGGGAGGACGATCCCCTCGTGGAGGTGTACCGGCGGGTGGGCCGGGGCGGGGTGGGGGCGTTTCGGAGCCACAGCGATGCGAACCGGTTCCACCGCAGCGGGGTGCCCGCGTTCGTCCTCGGGCCGGGCCGGCTGGAGTTCGCCCACGCCGAAGGCGAGCGGATCCGGTGGGGGCAGGTGGTGGAGGCGGCCGCGCTCTACCGGGCCCTGGGTCGGGCGTACGGGGCGGCTTGCGGGCGGACGGGGGTCTGATAGGCTGGTGCCAACTTCGATGGAGCGGCCGCCCGGGCCGCCCGGAAAGGATCTGCGATGACGGACGAAGTCCTGCTCTACGACGTGGAGGTGGCCGCACGGGAGGTGGCCGAGCGCACCGGCCTCGAGGTGGAGGCGGTCGAGGAGATCCTGGAGGCCGATTTCCTGTTCCACTGCGCCCTGGGGGTCTACGAGATCCCCGACGACGAGGAGGGACAGGAGTTCATGGCCGAGGTCCTGAAGCTCCAGAAGGCCAACGCCGATCTCGTGCCGCCGGCCGGGACCGACCTGGACCAGGTGGAGGACCTGGAGGATCGGCTGATCACCTTCGTGGCCCGGCTCACGGGCGCGGAACCGGCCACCATCGAGGAGGTGCTCGACGAGCACATCCTCTACCTGGAGGAGAAGGGCTTCATCGAGCCCGAGGACGAGGGCTGATCCGGGCCGGCGCCTACCGGCCCGACCCGCAGGCGGCCCGGGGCCCTTCGGCGTGGCCGATCCGGAGGCGCCCCAGGGCCCCGTCGTCCAGGGGGCCCTGCACCGGCAGGGGCGGCGCCCCGGCCGCCGTCTCGTCGCCGGCGCCCCGGACCTCGACCCGGATCTCGCCCCGGGGTTGATGGGCGTACCGGAGGAGCATGCGCCCCACGAGGGCCAGGTCCTCCGCGGTGGCCGGTTCCCGCAGCAGGGCCGTGGGGCCCTTGAAGTTCGCGCCCCGCACCAGCGTCGAGCCCGCGTCGGCCGACCGTTCCAACGCCTCGTTCTCCCCCTGGTTCCTCCCCAGCACCACCTTGAGCCCCGGCCGCAGCCGGAAGTGCCGGCCCACCCGCAGGAGCCGCACGTCCTTGAGGTCGTAGTCCGGTTTGTGCTCGAAGAGATCCTTGAGCTTGGCGGCGAAGTCCGGGTCGGTCAGCAGGCACCCCCCGGCCGGGCAGGGGTAGTCGGTGACGCCCAGGTCCTCGGCCAGCCGGATCTGCTCCTTGCGGGAGCGGCCCCGGATCGCCAGCAGCTTCTCCCGGTCGACCCAACCCTCCCGTTCGGGAATCGTCGGCTCGAAGTGGTGGGCGGAGAGGGGGCGGAGCACGAGCCCCTCGGTGCCGCTCTCCCGCTCGATCAGCTTGAGCACGGGCCGGCGCTGGCTCATGGGCCGCTGCCCCAGCACCTCGCCCGTGACCAGGAACTTCGCCCCCTCCTCCTCCATGAGCGCCTTGGCCTCCCGGTGCATGAAGATCCGGCAGTCGATGCAGGGGTTGAGCCCCCGGCCGTAGCCGTGCTTGGGGTTTTCCACGATCTTGAGGTACTCCATGCCCTTGTAGCGCACCCGGATCGGGATGCCGAACTCCCGGGCCACCCGCACGGCCTCGTGCTTGCACGAGCTCGACTTGGCCGTGCAGTTGCAAAAGGGGGTCATGAAGTTGAGGGCCACGACCTCGATGCCCTGGTCGAGCATGAGCTTCACCGCGAGCGTCGAGTCGAGCCCCCCTGAAAGGAGCGCGATCGCCTTCACCGCCATGGGGTCCTCTCTGATTCTTGATTTTTTGGATCTGGCAAAGTGTAGGCGAAGACGAGCTGCCATGTAAAGAAACGGCGCGGCGAAAGGGCCGTCTTTCCCTGTGGCGTCATGGGAACGAGAGGGGGGCGGGCGCTCGCGTCGAGCGGACGACCGAACCCCGGGCGGGGCCGGTGTCTGGCCCGTTTCCTTCGCTACGGTCCCACCGCCACCTCCACCGGACCGGCCGGGCACCCGGCCCAGTCCCCGGTGAGGGTGAGGACCCCGGGGGTCGACGGGGTGACGGTGTTCCCGGTCACGTCGGCCGCCCCGGCCGGGGAGGCGGTCCAGGCGAACCGGTCGGACCAGTCCTCGCCGCCCGGGCCCGTGACGGAGAGGGTGAGGGGGGCCCCGACCCGGGCGGGAAGGGGGG